>DASXCN010000071.1:0-28290 GCA_036491155.1 Solirubrobacteraceae bacterium
CCGGCGGAGGCTCAGGACGCGCGCTTCTCGGCCTCGCGCTGGCGCAGCTCGATGCGGCGGATCTTGCCCGTGAGCGTCTTGGGCAGATCGGGGACGAACTCGATGAGCCGCGGGTACGCGTAGGCCGAGAGGTGATCGCGCACGAAGGCCTTGATCTCGTCGGCCAGCTCGTCGGACGGGTCATGCCCGGAGCCGAGGACCACGAACGCCTTGACCACGTTGCCGCGCCGCTCGTCGGGCACGGCCACCGCCGCCGCCTCGGCCACCGCAGGGTGCTCGAGGCACGCGGACTCGACCTCGAAGGGCCCGATCCGGTAGCCGGCGGAGATGATCACATCGTCGGCGCGGCCCTCGTACCAGTAGTAGCCGTCCTCGTCGGCGGAGGCGGCGTCCTTGGTGTGGAACCACTCGCCGCCGAAGACCTCGTCAGAGTCCTCCGCAGGCCGGTTCCAGTACCCGAGCGGGTAGTGCGGGTTAGACCGCGCGCGCAGGCAGATCTCGCCCCGCTCCCCTTGGGCCACAGGGCGCTGGTCCTCGTCGAGGATGGCCACCTCCCATCCCGGCATCGGCTTGCCCATCGAGCCCGGGCGCACCTCCATGAAAGGGAAGTTGGCGCACAGCGGATAGGACTCGGTAAGACCGTAGAAGTCCAGCACCGTGATCCCGTACTGGTCACGCACCCACTTGATCGCCTCCGGGTTCAGCGGCTCCCCGGCGGAGCACATGATGCGGATCTTCTGGGGATACCGGGTCTTGGCGTCGGTGATCGACATCATCGAGCGGATCGCGGTCGGGGTCCCGAACACGTTGGTGACCTCGTGGCGAGAGAGGAAGTCCAGCTGCTTGGCGGGATCGAAGCCGCCCTCGCGCTGGTACACGCACTGGACCGCGCCGTAGCGCCACGGGCCCAGCAGCGGCGCGATCCCCGCTGCCCACGCCCACTCTCCCATCCCGTGAAAGAGCTCGCCGTCCTGCACGTCGTGGCAGTAGACGAATTCCTCGTGGCCCAGGAGGTAGCGGTGGGCGTGCAGGATGCCCTTGGCCAGCCCCGTCGTCCCCGAGGAGTAGTAGAGCTGCGCCGGGTCCTCGGCCGCCGTGTCCACGGTCTCAAACGCGTCTGAGCCGGTGCTGAGCAGCTCGTCGTCGAGGATGAGCACGTGCTCCACCAGCGAGCGCTCCATGCGGTCAGCGTTGGCCTGGTTGGTCACGAGCACCTTGGGCTCCGAGTCAGTGAGCCGGTGGCGAATCCCGTCGTCGCCGTAGAGCACAGACATCGACAGCAAGATCGCCCCCACCTTCCAGGTGCCGAAGAACGCCGCGGCGGTCTCGGGCGTGGGCGGCAGCAGCATGGCCACGCGGTCGCCGCGCTGCACGCCATGGGCCACCAGCACGTTGGCGAAGCGGTTGGCGGCGTCCTGGATCTCTCCCCAGTTCAGCCGGCGCACGTTGCCGTTGAAGTCCTCGTGGATCATCGCCAGCTTGTCGCGGGAGTGGCGATCGCAGACGTCGGCGGCGATGTTGTATCGCTCGGGCACCTCCCAGCGGTGCTCGGCACAGACCTGTTCGTAGGAGAGGGTGCTCATCGTTCAATCATTACCGATGCGGGCGCCGCCGGGGCATCGAGGTCGTCCTCGGCCAGACGCTGCCCCAGCCCCTCGGGGGCGTGCAGAGCCAGCATCTCGGCGGAGGCGACGGCCGGTGGATGGGATGGTCAGCGCCGTACAGAAGAGCGCTGCCGTGGCCGCCGGTATCCTTACCAGTCACCCATGAGCGTCGTTCTAGGCGTGGTGCTCGGGGCCGGGCTTGCCACCGTCATCGGAATCGGGTGGGCGGTCGTCCACGCCCCGCGAGCGGCCCGTACGCCCGCGGCGCTGGGGATGCAGTCCGCCCTGCACGCCGCTACGGCCACACTGCCTCACCTGCGGCGCGGGCTCAGCCCCAGCTCGGCCGAGCAGGCGGTCCCCCATCTGCGCCGGCTCACCGGCGCCGCGTCGGTGGCGCTGGCCGACACGCGGGCCGTGCTGGCGATCGAGGGGGAGGGAGGCGAGCAGGTCCGCCCCGGCGACATGCTCAGCCGGCTGCTCGAACGCACCCGCGACGACCGCGCCCGGATCGAGCCTCGCCTGACCTCGTCTGATCCCAGCTGCCCTCTGCGCTCCGCCGTCCTGGCGCCGCTGCTGGTGCAGGGGCGGCGCGCCGGAACGCTGATCGCCTTCTACCGACGGCCGGGGCGCCCGCCGCCCAGCGAGGTGCGCGTGGTCATGGAGGCGGCCAGCCTCGTCTCGGCCCAGCTCGAGCTGTCGGTGGTGGCCGACCAGGGAGAGCGCCTGGCCCGTGCCGAGTTGCGCGCGTTGCGCGCGGAGATCTCGCCGCACTTCATCTACAACGCGCTGGCCGCCGTGGCCGGTGACATCCACACCCGTCCCGACGACGCCCGCGAGCTGCTGATCGACTTCGCCGAGTTCACCCGCTACCTGTTCCGCGACGGCCGCTCGTACGTGACGCTGGCCGAGGAGCTGGAGCACGTCGAGCGCTACCTGCGCCTGGAGCAGGCCCGCTTTCACTCGCTGCGCGTGCACATCGACATCGCGCCCGAGACGGTGGGAGCGGTGGTGCCGGCGATGTCATTGCAGCCGCTGGTGGAGAATGCTGTCCGACATGGCATCGAACGGCGTGCGGGCACGGGACGGGTGGAGCTGCAGGCCCGCGTCGTGGGCCAGGACATCGAACTGCGGGTCTTCGACGACGGCATCGGCATCGAGGCCGACCGCCTGCCGGGGCTTCTCGCGGGCGCCGGCGGTGGGATCGGGCTGTCCAACGTCGACGGCCGCCTGCGCGCGACGTTCGGCGAGCGCTACGCGCTGCGGCTCGAATCCGAGCTCGGGCAGGGCACGACGGCGATCATGACCGTGCCCAACCTCGAGGCCGAAGACGGCCTGCGCGCGGCCGCGGCCGCGGATGGGCGGGGTCCGGTCACGGTGGGATGAGCGGCGACCAGCTGACCATCCTGGCCGTCGACGACGAGCGCAGCCAGCTCGAGGACCTGGCGCGGCTGCTGCGCAACTCCCACAGCGTCAAGGAGGTGGAGTGCGCCTACGACGGCCACGATGCGCTGGTCAAGGCCTCGACCCAGGCCTACGACGCCATCTTCCTCGACGTTCGCATGCCCAACCTCGACGGGCTGGAGCTGGGGCGAGTGCTGCGCCGCTTCGCCGCGCCGCCGCATTTGGTGTTCGTCTCGGCCTATGACAACGCCGCCGTCGACGCCTTCGAGTTGCACGCGCTCGACTACCTGCTCAAGCCCGTGGGGCGCCGGCGCGTCGAGGAGGCGATCGAGCGCGTGGCCACCGCGGTGGAGTCAACCGCGGGCGAGCGCCGGACCGGCGGGGCGGGCTCACTGCCCACCGGCGGCCCACCGGCCGGCTCCGAGGACCACGAGATGATCGCCGTGGCCAACCTGCACGGCGGCTCCACGCGACTGCTGGCGCGCCACCAGATCCTCTACGTGCAGTCCTACGGCGACTTCGTCCGCATCGTCACCGCCGACGGGCGCTACCTGCTGCGCTCCACCCTGGCCGAGATCGAGCGGCGCTGGGAGCCCCACGGGTTCGTGCGCGTCCACCGCCAGTACGTGGCCAACCTGCGCAACGCGGTGGAGCTGGCCCCGATGCTGGGCGGGACCGCCGAGCTGACCTTCGCCGACGGCCAGACGATCCCCGTGGCCCGCCGGCACACGGCGGAGCTCGGCCGGCGGCTCAGCGTCTAGCGGCCCGCGCACCGGCGGCTCAGCATCCAGGGCCCGCGCGCCGGCGGCCTGCGCAGGGCACAGGCCGCCGGCCATCGCTGCGAGTCGCCCCGAGTGTTCTGATGCGGAAATTCGGTGCCAGGATGGGTGATGGCTGGGCGTACCTGGCGGGTGGCGATGATCCAAGTCGTACTGGTGGTCCGGCGGGATCATCGCCGCCCGTCAGGCGCGTCCAGACGCGCCCATACGGGTATCGAATTTGTGCTTCAGGACACTAGCGCTGGCTGGCGAAGGCGTTGCCGAGTGCTGTGAAGTCCGGCACGCCCAGTCCGGAGCTGGGGTTGAACACTGTTCCCGGGCTGCCCGTGAAGAACAGGTTGTCGTTGCCGGTCCCGGTCGTGTTGAGGGGGTCAAACGGCGAGTTGCGCTGCGTCGCGAACCTGTAGATCGACGGGTTCCAGAGGCCCACCCGGTGACCGACGTAGGAGTCGATGACCGCCGTGGAGCCGTTCAGCTGCGGCGCCACGAAGCTCGTGCCGCCCCAGTCGGGTTGGAGTACCGGCTGATCGACCCCGGCAAACGAGGGCTCGTAGAGCAGGAAGCCGCTCAGCGGGTCGGCGTCCGTCGAGACGTCAGGGGTGGCCCGACCGCTACCGAAGCCGTGGATCACCGGCGGGTTGGGGTTGAAATCGAACCCGGTGGGCTCCAGCACCCCGCCGCCGATGTCCTGGACGTCGGTGGAGGTGAAGTACTTCACCGCGCTGTACGCGTTGGTGCCCGGCACGCCGCGCTGGTAGGACGGCTGCGGCTCGTCCGCGCTGAAGCCGCCGCCGTCGCCGCCGACGCCGTTGATCGGGTCCTCGGCCACGGTGGCCAGCGGCTCGCCGAGCACCTTGGACTCGGGGATCCAGGTGTAGTCCCAGCCCCACGCCCTCTCGGAGTGGCCCGAGGAGATGGGAGCCGTGACGGTTCCGTCCGGCGATGCCACGGTGCCGGTGAAGGGCAGCGTCGTGCCACCGGCGGCGGTGATGAAGGGACTGTCAGAGTTGGTGTCGACCGCCAGGCCAGTCGTCCCGAACTCGTCGTAGTCGTCGTAGGCCCCCTCGTCGCCGCTGGCGTCGAATGCCGACTGGCCCTGCGCCGCCATCTCGAGGAAGACCTCGTCGAAGGCGGCCTGGTAGGCCGGGGTCTCGCTGCCAGACGCCACCAGCTCCTTGACCACGATCTCGGACTCGCCCCAGCTTGTGGAGACGGAGTCGGCGGTGTTGTCGCTGGCGGCCTGGGCGAAACCGTCAAAGAAGCCGGGGTCGGTGTTCGGGGCCTGGTAGACGATCACGTTGGCCCCGGGCGCCAGCGCGCCTGACTGCTCGGCGTCCAGGTCGGTCTCGCCGGTACCGCTGTCGTCGCTGGGAGCGCCTGGACCACCATCGACGTTCACGGTGGTCACCGTGCGGCCGGACGGCTTGATCCCCAGGACGTTCTTCCAGAAGAACTGCGGCGCGCCCGGGTCCAGCGCGGCCAGCGTCACGATCGCGACCGTCCGGTCCTGTCCGGTGGCACCCCGGCGATACAGCCCGGTGAGGTTGTAGTCAGAGGCGAAGTCCTCCGGCGTGTTGCAGGCCAGCGGCAGGCCGGTCTCGGCGATGCACTGCTGGGTGCTGCTGGACTGCGGGTGCAGGATCTGCTGGTCGGCGTGGACCGCGTTGGAGACCATCGACGAGTAGTTGGTCAGCCCCAGGATGGCCAGCACGGCACGGGCCAGCGAGGCGGGAAGCTCCGGGGATTGAGGCGAGCCGTGCACGGTCTGGGCGTGCAGGCCGCGCAGCCCGCCATGACCGCCAAAGCCGGGGACGCGGTACTGGTGCTGCTGGATCGCCAGTGCCTTGTCGAACTGACCGGCGGTGCCGTTGGCGACCACGTCAAGGTTGTCCGCGTAGGAGTGGGTCTTGATCCCGAAGCCCGCCAGATAGCTCTTGAGAGCCGCGATCGTCGACGAGCTCTGCCCGTAGTTGGACGCGAACTGGCCCACGCTGACGAAATGGCTGACGCCGTTGGTCACGCTGGACTCGAGCTGAGCCAGGTTCTGGGCGCGCAGGACGAAGGACACCGTCTCGGGCGTGTCGGCCGGCGTGTCGCCGAACACGGTCGAGCCGGGCAACGTTGCGGGGTTCACTCCCTGCGCAACCGCGGTCATGGGATCGGATCCGGCGGCGAGCGCCGCTGACGCTCCCAGTCCGATGCCGACCACAGCGGCGACCACACACATCAGCACCCAGCGCATGCGCAACACGTCACTCCTCCAGTGCAGACTAGTTGTGAACCTAAGCGGTGCCCGATCCTTCGGGGCGGCGGGCACTCTAACGGCACGGCACGGCACGCACAACACCAATGCCAACTGTCGGTCTGGAGGGTCGCGTCCCGGCGTCCGCACTGCAGCGCGGACGCCGGTCGCGTGCAGCTCAGGCCTCGGCGGCCTGCTCCTCGTTGATCTTGTCCTCGAGCTGCTGCATGACGGTGGGGTCGCGCAGGGTCGTGACGTCACCCAGAGCGCGGCCCTCGGCGATGTCGCGCAGCAGCCGGCGCATGATCTTGCCGGAGCGCGTCTTGGGCAGGTCGTCGGCCCAGATGATCCGCTTGGGCCGGGCGAACTTCCCGATCTTCTCGGCCACGTGAGCGCGGATCTCATCGACCAGCGCGTCGGTGCCGGCGAGGTCGCCGTTGAGGGTGACGAACGCCGCGATGGCCTGGCCGGTGTCCTCGTCGGACTGCCCGATGACCGCCGACTCGGCGACTTTGGGGTGCGAGACGATCGCGGACTCGACCTCAGCCGTCGAGAGCCGGTGGCCGGACACGTTGACCACGTCGTCGATGCGGCCGATGACCCAGAAATAGCCGTCCTTGTCCTTGCGGGCCGCGTCCCCGACCACGTAGGTCGTCTTGTCGAACTTGGAGAAGTAGGTCTCGACGAACCGCTCCTCCTCCTTGTAGAGGGTGCGCAGCATCGACGGCCACGGCCGCTTGAGCACCAGCAGCCCCTGGCCCTCGTCAATCGGCTTGCCCTCGCGCTCGTCGACGACGTCGGCGAGGATTCCCGGCAGCGGGCGCGTGGCCGAGCCGGGCTTGGTGGACACGATCCCCGGCAGCGGGCTGATCATGATGGCGCCGGTCTCGGTCTGCCACCAGGTGTCGACTATGGGGCAGCGCTCGCCGCCCACCACCTTGTAGTACCACAGCCACGCCTTGGGGTTGATGGGCTCGCCCACCGAGCCCAGCAGACGCAGCTTGGACAGATCGGCCTTCTCCACGTGCTCGGCGCCCCACTTGATGCAGGCGCGGATCGCCGTCGGGGCGGTGTAGAAGATCGTCACGCCGTAGCGCTCGGCTATCTCCCACCAGATTCCCCTGTGCGGGTAGTCGGGCGCGCCCTCCCACATCACCGATGTGGCGCCGTTGCACAGTGGCCCGTAGACGATGTAGGAGTGACCGGTGACCCAACCGACGTCGGCGGCGCACCAGTACACGTCCTCGTCGGGCTTGAGGTCGAACACGTACTTGTGGGTGGCACTCACGCCGGTGAGGTACCCACCGGTGGTGTGCAGGATCCCCTTGGGCTTGGCCGTCGAGCCGCTGGTGTAGAGGATGTAGAGCGGGTGTTCGGCGTCCAGCTCCTCCGCGGGGCACACGGGATCGGCGGCGTCGCAGATCTCGTGGTACCAGACGTCGCGGCCCTCCTGCATGTTGCAGTCGGTGCCGGTGGACTTGACCACGACGATGTGCTGCAGCGACGTGACGTCGCCCATCACCTTGTCCACCGCATCCTTGATCGGCGCCGTGTTGCCCTTGCGCCGCGCGCCGTCGACCGTGATCAGCGCCTTGGCCTCGGAGAACTCCATGCGCTCCTTGACCGAGTCCGGCGAGAAGCCGCCGAAGACGACGTTGTGCGGCGCGCCGATGCGCGCGCAGGCCAGCATGGCCACCACGACCTCGGGGATCATCGGCAGGTAGATGCCGACGACGTCACCCTTCTCAATGCCGAGGTCCTTCAGCGCGTTGGCCAGCTTCTGGACGTCGCGGTGCAGGTCCGCGTAGGTGACGTCGCGCTCCTCGCCCTCCTCGCCGCGCCAGTGATAGGCGACCTTGGCGCCCTTGCCGGCCTCGACGTGGCGGTCCAGGCAGTTGTAGGACGCATTGATCTTGCCGTCCTCGAACCATGTGTAGAACGGCGGGTTTGACTCGTCGACGTCGGTGGTGGGCTCCTTGAACCAGTGAAGGCTCTTGGCCTGCTCGGTCCACCAGCCCTTCCAGTCCGCGTCGGCCTTGTCGTACACCGCGGGATCACTGAGGAGTGCGCGTTCGCGGAAGGACTCCGGCGGGTCGAACTTCTCGATCTGCAGCATCTGCTCCAGCTGCTGTTCGAGCGTGCCCTCTCCGGTCGATGCCGTGTCTGCCATACAAGCCTCTCCTTGTAAACCCTGGCTTTCACGCGCCCCCGGGTCAGCAGCGGGCGCCGGCAGTGGCTGCCGGCGCCCGGGCTGGCCGCGACGTGCGCGGCTGTCTGCTCTAGTTGTACCCCACCGTTCCTGTTGGCGGGACCCCGTCGTCAGCGGCTAAGCGGGAACACCGGGGCGATGGTTCGACCAAAGGTCGCATTGATCACCCCGGCAAACGACGCGTACCAGGCGGCGATCGCCGTCACGAGCCCGATGTAGCCGCCGAGCTTGATCGTACCGTTGGTGACGTGCGCGGTCCCGGCCAGCGCCGAGTTGCCGATGCCGAGCACGATGAACGTGATCGCCAGCAACAGGAACACGGCGGCGACCGCACCTGTGGTGCGTAGCGAGGCAATGAACATGTAGGCGGTGAAGATGCCCCACATCCACAGGTACAGGCCCAGCCCGCTGAACACCACGGCCGGTGCGTTGCCGGTGACTGACTGAATGATGAAGAAGAACGAGATCCAGAACGCTCCGTATGAGCAGAACGCGACCGCGCCGAACGTGTTGCCGGTCCGGAACTCCCAGAGCCCCGCCACGAACTGGGCGATGCCGCCGTAGGCGAGCGCCAAGGCCCCGATCAAGGGCAAGAGTCCACCACCGGGGTGGGTCTTGTCGCCGACCAGGCCGGCGTTGACCAGGCTGAGCACGAACGTGGTGCCGGCGAATGCGGCCAGGCCCAGCGGTCCCGGGTCAGCCGGGCTCCATGCGATTCCGCGCCCAGACGTCGGATCCGACTCGGGGACGAGGTCTGCCTCACGGGACGGCAGGTTGGCTGCTTCCATCTCTCCTCCTACGTCAGTTGATGAGACGGAGGCAAAAGCTCGCAAAGGCGGCGCGCCGCGCAAAGTGGGGATCGCCGGGCGGTCGCGCCGGACCGCTGAACGGTCGTTCACGGGCGACGAACGGCGACCGTCCGGGGACGAGCGGAGTTCAGGTGCGGCGCTTGCGCTTACGCTTGGGCGTCGTGGCCCGGGTGCGGGCGTTGGCCGGTGTCGCGGCGGTCTCGCGCTCGTCGGCGCTGTCCGCGGGCTCTGCCTGCTTGGACCCTCGCTGGCGCCGGTCATCCGTCTGGGAAGCGCGACGGGCACGCAACTCGGCCGAGGACGGCCACGGCTCCGCGCGGCCCGAGCGCCAGGCCGCCGGGATCCCGGTGGGCCAGCGACCGGAGATGAGGTAGGCGACGGCGAGCAGCCAGTAGGTCTGGACCACCGGCACCTGGATGATCTGGAAGAGCACCAGCGCCCCGGCGAACATCCCCAGATAGCCCATGAAGCGCGACAGCAGGCCTGCGTTCATCGCCTGCATCGAGATGAGCACGAACGCGATGGCCACCAGCAGCGCGGCCGCCTGGCCGAGGAGCTGCAGACCCAGCAGCCCGGTGCCGCTGGTGAGATGGTTGGCCTCCGCGTAGGTCTGCGACCCGGTGGTGGCGAACTCATGGACCTTGATCGCGACGACGATCGCGTAGACGACGCCGGCCAGCGCGGCCAGCCCGCCGCCGACGAGGGCGATGATCCTCACGTACGGGCGGACCTTGTCGGGGTTGCGGGCCCGCGCGGCGCGGAAGAGGAAGAGCAGGGTCCAGGCGATGCCCAGCGAGCCGATGGCGTTGACCACGGCCGAGACAAGGTCCAGCGGGAAGCGCTGGTTGGCCACCAGCAGGTCGAGCGTCAGCTCGTCGACCTTGGTATGCGGCCCGCTCAGCTGGATGATCGAGGCGATGATCAGGCAGACGCCGGCCACGACCGCCACCGCGACCTGGCGCGAGCGCACGCGCGATTCGTAGAGCAGGGCCTCGTCGGGGCTCATCGGGCGCCCAATGCTAGTGGCCTTTGGTTGGCCGGGGCCGGGCGCCAGCTACCATTGCAGGCATGGAAGGAAGTGGAGGATTCGGCGGTCTGTTCGGGGACCCGGACGATCTGCAGCGCCGGCTCGGCGAATTCGCCGAGCAGATGCAGGGCGCGCAGCGTCTGGCCTGGGCCGACAACGCCATCAAGCTCGCCGTCGATCTGACGGTCGCGGCCATGAACCGCGCCAACATCCAGGGGACCACCGAACAGCAGGCCGAACAACTCCGGTCCGTGATGGCGGTCATCTTCCCCGAGGCCGTCACGCTCGTGCGCGAAGCGCGCGAGGGCCTGCAGTAGCCGCGATCTAGCTGGTCGCTGCCAACGCGAGCGCGATCTAGCTGATCGCCGCCAGCACGAGATCGTCGTGCTCGGCCGGCTTGACCTTGTGCAGGATGTCCTTGATGGTGCCGTCGGGCGCGATCACGAACGTCGTGCGCTCGTTGCCCATGTACTCGCGGCCGTAGCGGCTCTTCTTGACCCAGACGCCGTATTGCTCGGCGACCTTGTGGCCCTCGTCGGCCAGCAGCGGGAATCCGAGCGTGTACTTGTCGTCGAACTTGGCCACGGCCTTGACGGCGTCGGGCGACACGCCGAGCACCACCGCGTCGGCCGCCTCGTAGTCAGCCTTGTGATCACGCACGCCGCAGGCCTGGGTGGTGCAGCCGGGGGTGTCGGCCTTGGGATAGAAGTAGAGGACGACGGTCTTGCCGCGCAGGCCCGACAGCGAGACGGCGTTCCCGTCCTGGTCGGGGAGGGTGAAGTCGGGGGCGGGATCCCCAGGGTTCAGTGCCATGCGGCGAACCCTACTCGAGCGCCGCGAGGTGGTTCTCGGCCGTGCCGGCCCGAGGAGTTATCTTGACAGAAAGCTATCGGTCGAGATATACACCGTGCAGATCCTCAAGGAGAGGACCGTGACGAGGATGCCGTCGTTGGAGTTGGGCTGCCACAGCGAATACGGACGCCTGGACGCCGTGGTCGTCGGGCGGACCGACGGGCTGCGCTACCCGGCGTTGAACCGCAACATCCGGTATCTGACCGGCGAGATCGCCGAGTTGCTGTCCAGCGCCCCACCCGGGAGCTCGGTGGACGTGCGCGCCCGCGCGCCGCAGCTGTGGGAGCAGCTCACCGAGGCCGTGGAACGCGTCGCCGACACCTTCACCCAGCACGGCGTCAGCGTGCTGCGTCCGCGGCCGTTCGCCGGCGCGGAGACGGGCTACCTCGGCGAGCTGCAGGAGGGCGCCAGCCTGCTGTACCCGGCGGACCCCGTCTACGTCCTGGGCAAGCACGTGATCGAGACGTGCATCCGCCGGCCCTTCCGCCGCAAGGAGGCGTGGGCGACGCGCGCCGTTCTGCAGCCCTTCATCGACGCCGACCTCGAGGTCCGTCACGTCGCCAGCCCGCGCGCGGAGCTCGGGGCGGCCGGCGAGGAGGGCGCGGGGCCGTTCCTGGAGGGCGGCGACATCATCGTCGTGGGCCGCGACGTCCTCTGCGGCAACACCGACCTCACCTCCAACGCCGCCGGCTCGGCGTGGCTGCGGCGCTACCTCGAGCCATTCGGCTATCGGGTCCATCCCGTCGCGGTAACCGGCACGTGGCTGCACCTGCTCGGCGTCCTGTGCCTGCTGCGCGAGGGGCTGGCCATGGCCTACCTGCCTGCCCTGGGCGGTGCGCTCCCCGCCCCCATCGCCGACTGGGACGTCATCGAGATCACCGAGGAGGAGGCGCGGATGCTGGCCACCGTCGGCATGAACCTCGACGCCAGGCGCCACCTGATCGATGCGCGCCTGGAGCGGGTCATCGGCGAGCTCCAGCGCCACGGGATGGAGCCGGTCCCGATCGACGTCGAGCACCTCAGCGCGTGGGGCGGCGCGGTGCGCTGCGTGACCCTCCCGATCGCGCGGGCGGCCGCATGAGCCTGCACCGCATGCCCGACGACGACCACGTGGACCGGATCGTCCGCGAGTGGGCCGAGGAGTACCCCGCGCTCGGCACCGAGGCGATGGCGCTGATCGGCCGCATCCTGCGCGTCGCGCGCTACCTCGAGCGCGACGTCGAGTTGGAGCTCGGTCGCTTCGGCCTCAGCATCTCAGAGTTCAACGCGCTGTCGGCGCTCCGGCGCCGCGGCGAACCCCACGCGCTGTCGCCCACCGAGCTCAGCCGCGGGCTGATGCTGAGCTCGGGCGGCATGACCAAGCTCGTCGAGCGCCTCGAGGCGCGCGGGCTGGTCATCCGCACCCCCGACGCGACCGACGGCCGGGGTGTCGCGGTGGCCCTCACAGCGGCGGGGCGGGAACTGCAGGAGGCCGCCATCGACGCTCACGTGGCCAACGAGGACGAGCTCCTCGGTCCGCTGGACTCCGAGAGCCGCGAGGAGCTCACGCGCATCCTGCGCAGGTTGCTGGTCGCCTTCGAGGGCAACGCGGGGCGGATGCGGCCCGGCGGGGTGCGCTCGTGAGCGTCGGCGTGCCCGCAGACCTGTTCAACGAGCAGGAGATGCTCGAGGGCATCGCGCGCTGGGTCGAGATCGACAGCCCCACGCACGACGCCGCCGCCGTCAACCGGATGATGGACGCCGCCGCCGCCGTCATGTACGGGCTGGGCGCGACCATCACACGACATCCGGGCCGCGACGGGCTCGGAGACGCGGTGCTGGCGCGCATCGGACCCGACGAACCGGGCATCCTCGTCCTCGCGCATCTGGACACCGTCCATCCCGTGGGGTCGGCCAGCGAGCGCATCCGCCGCGAGGGCGACCGCTTCTACGGGCCGGGCGCCTATGACATGAAGGGCGGCGCGTTCCTGGCGACCTACGCCCTCGGCGCTCTGCTCGACGACGGCCAGGCGCCCCGACTGCCCGTCACCTTTCTGTTCGTTCCCGACGAAGAGATCGGCACGCCCACTACGCGCGCACTGATCGAGACCGAGGCCTGCCGCCACCATTACGTGCTCGTGCCCGAGCCCGCCCAGGATCGCGGCAACCTCATCACCGGGCGCTGGGCCTTTCAGCGGTTTGTCATCGAGGCGCGCGGAGCCCCGGGGCACGCCGGCGGCGCGGGGGCGAGCGGGGCGTCGGCGATCCGGGAGATCGCGGCCCAGATCCCGATGATCGAGTCCCTCTCCGACGCCGATCGCGACGTCGCCGTGAGTGTCGGCGTCGTCCACGGGGGCACCTTCGTCAACGTCGTGCCGGATCGTTGCCAGGCCGAGGTGCTGGCCGTCACGGCCACCGAGGAGGACTTCCATGGGGTGCGCGCACGGCTGCGCGGCCTGCGGCCCCTGAGCCCCGGTATCCGGCTGGAGGTCACGCCCGGGCCGGTGCGCCCCCTGTTCGCTCCCACCCCGGAGAGCCTGGCGCTGTATGAGCGGGCGCGGACGCTGGCCAACCGGATCGGGTTCAATCCGGGGCACGGAACCGTGGGTGGAGGAAGCGACGGGAACTTCACGGGCGCACTGGGCGTCCCCACGCTCGATGGCATCGGGGTGTGCGGCGACGCCTTTCACACCGCGCAGGAGCACCTGCTGGTATCGAGCCTGGTCCCCCGGGCCCGCCTCATCGCAGAGCTTCTGCGCAGCCTCGACGCGGGGCCGCTCCAGGTGGCCGCGCTGCGGAGATGGGGAAGGCAGGCAGGAAAGAGCAGGCCGGTGAACGCCACCGGGACCTTCGCGGTCGCCGGCCGCGACGAGCAATCGCAGATCGGAGGAGAAGAGGAGCATGTCGACGAGCGGTTTGGTTGAGCGCAACGAGTTCGAAAAGGCGCTGTCGGTGGATCAGCACGGCATCGAGCCGATCCCGGACAGCGACCGGGACTCGACCTCGTGGCAGCAGTTCTGGATCTGGTTCGGCGCCAACATCACTCCCACCAGCTGGGTCGTCGGGGCCATCGGGCCGGAACTGGGGCTGAGCCTGGTCCAGTCGATCGTGCTGATGCTGGTGGGCCAGGCGGCGGGTGCGCTCATCTTCGGTTTCTTCACGCTCATGGGCAAGCGCACCGGTGTCTCTCAGCTCGCCCTCGGCCGGATGGCCTTCGGACGTCGCGGCAACAACGTCCCGGCCATCCTGCAGGCGTTGATCACCCTGTCCTGGGTCGGCCTGAACACCTACGTCGTGCTCAGCCTTGCCACCTATTGCCTGCACAAGCTGGGCCTGCCCAACAACCACGCGGTCGAGTACTCGGTGGCCGCCGTGATCATGCTCATCCAGATCGGGGTCGGCACCCTGGGCTTCTACGCCATCCGTACCTTCGAGAAATGGACGGTGCCGGTACTGGCGCTGATCATGGCGGTGATGACGGTCATGGCCTTCGTCAAGGGCCACATCGTCTGGAACCACGCGACGGTGCACGGCTCGAGCCTGTTGACGGCCGGGACCGAGTTCATGACCGCCGTCGGGATCGGCTGGGGCTTCTCCTGGGTGGCGTGGGCCTCGGACTACTCGCGCTTCACCCGCCCGGAGATCACCGAGCGCAAGCTGTACTGGTACTCGGTCGTCGGAACCTTCGTGGCCCTCATCTGGCTGGGGATCCTAGGTGCGGCGATGGCAAGCGGGGCGACGAACTCCGACCCCGCGGAGCTGGTGGCGTCGCTGTTCGGCGTGATGACCATCCCCGTGCTGCTGGTGATCATCCACGGGGCCATCGCGGTCAACATCGAGTCGGTCTATTCGGCGCCGCTGTGCATGCTGGCCGGCGGCATCAAGCTCAAGCGCTGGGTCGGCAGCGTGGTCACCGGCATCATCGCCAGCGGCGTGCTGGTTGCGTTCCTGGCGTCGAGCACGTTCGCCACATCGTTCACGAACTACATGAACTCGTTCGTCATCTGGACGGCGGCGTGGGGCGCGATCATCCTGCTTGACTACTTCGTCATCAACCGGGGCCAGACCGATGTGCAAGCGCTGTTTGACGACCCCGAGACGTCGCGCTACGGCGACATCCGGTGGCCGGCGCTCATCTCGCTGCTGCTGGGGCTGGTCGCCGGGTGGGCGTGGGAGTACGGCAGCGCCTCCCTGTTCCAAGGGCCGCTGTCACGGGCCACCAACGGCGTCGATTTCTCATGGCTGGCGGCGATCCTGGCCGCCGGTGGCGCCTACTGGGTGCTGGGAAGAACGCGCCAGAATGCGATCCCGGCCGGCGCCGCCGTGGAGGACAGGCCGCGCGCGGAGATCGTGCGGCCATGAGCGCCAGCGTCGCGGCGGCGACGTCCCCGGACACGCGCACGTTCGGCCTTGACAACCAGAGCGGGGTCCTCACCGACGTGCTCCTGGGACGCCCGGACCACTTCCGCTGGGTACCGCTCAACGCGATCTCGGCGGTGACGTTCGCCAACATGGAGCGCTCCGGGCACCACTTTGATCAGGAGCGGGCGCTCACCCAGCATCGCGCGATGGTGGACGTCTACCGCCAGGCCGGGGTGCGGTGTCACTTCCTCGACGCCGACATGGGGCTGCCGTCGTCGGTCTACGCCCGCGACTCGAGCTTCATGACGCCGTGGGGGCCGGTGGTGGCGAGTATCCAGACCCCGCCGCGCCGGCGCGACTACGCCGTGGTGGCGTCGTTCTTTGCGCGCGAGGGGATCCCCGTGTGGAACTGGGTCACCGCCGGACACTTCGAGGGCGGCGACTTCGGGATCATCGCGCCGGGCGCGGTGGTGCTGGGCTACTCGGGCGACCGCTCCACCAAGGAGGGCGCCGAGCAGGTGGCCGGCTGGATGGCAGCGGAGGGCTGGGAGACGCTGACGGTGCCGCTGGCCCCCCAGTTCGTCCACCTCGACGCCACCCTGGTGATGCTGGCCGACAAGTACGCCCTGGTCTGCGAGGACGCGCTGGAGGACTACGTGCTCGACTTCCTGCGCGCCCACGGCGTCAGTTGGATCCCCGTCGCCTACCGCGACTGCGTCAAGCTCGGGGGCAATCTCGTCAATCTGGGCGGCGGCCGGATCCTCTCGATGGCCCACAACACGACGGTCAACGCCCAACTCGAGGCCGAGGGCTTCGAGGTCACCGCGATCGAGTACGACCAGTTCGCCCTGGCGGGCGGCGGCGTGCACTGCTCCTGCCACGAGCTGCGCCGCGAGCCGGTGGCAGTGGCATGAGCGAGCCGCGCTTTGCGTGGCCTGACGGCAGCCGGTGCGCCTGCGTCGTGTCCTTCGACGTCGACGCCGAGTCGGCGGTCCTCCAGGTCGACCCCAAGTACGCCAGCCACGCCACGACCATGAGCCACCAGGCCTACGGGCCGCGCGTGGGCGTCCCGCGCCTGCTGGAGCAGCTGCACCGCGCCGACATCCGGGCGACGTTCTTCGTCCCCGGGTTCACCGCGGAGTGCTACCCCGACACCATCCGGCGGATCGTCGCCGGCGGCCACGAGGTCGGGTGGCACGGGTACATGCACGAGCTCCCGCTCGATCTGCCGGTGGCCGAGCAGCGAGCCATCATCGAGCGCGCCGCCGAGGTGCTGGAGCCGCTCACGGGTGCGCGGCCCGTTGGCTACCGCGCGCCGTGGTGGCAGCTCAGCCTGCAGTCGCCCGAGCTGCTGGCGGGCGCCGGGTTCGCGTACGACTCGAGCCTGATGGACGACGACGTCCCCTACCTGTTGGACTCCGACGCCGGGACACTGGTGGAGCTGCCGGTGCACTGGTCCTTTGACGACTGGGAGCAGTACGGGTTCTTCATCGACCCGCCCCTGGGCGACAGCCTGGAGCCGCCGGGCAAGCTTCTGGAGATCTGGCAGGGCGAGCTCGAGGCGTTTCGCGAGGAGGGGTGCCTGCAGGTGCTCACCATGCACCCGTTCCTCTCGGGCCGGCCGGCCCGGTCGCGGAACATCGGGCGCTTCGTGGAGTTCGCGCGCGAGCTCGGCGGCGTGTGGTTCGCCCCCGCGCGCGAGGTGGCCGAGCACGCGCGCCGCGTCCTGGAGGGCTCAGAGCCCCGGCGGCTGCGCTCGGCGCTCGATCCCGCCTACGGGATGCGCGACGGCGGGCGGACTATTTGAGCAGACGTGAGAGCCGCCGGTCCTTGAGCAGCTTGCCGTCGGTCTGGCACGTGGGGCAGTAACTCATCACGTAGTCCTCATAGAAGACGGCCTCCAGCTGGTCACCGCAGCGCGGGCAGGGCGCGCCGTTGCGGCGGTGGACGCGCAGCGGCATCGGCAGCTTGTCGGGGATTGGAAGCGTGAGGTGCTCCTCGTAGTGCGCCAGGCCGCGGCCGAGCTCGGAGACGATGGCCTCGCGCAGCCGAGCGGCCTCCTCGTCAGAGAGCTCCGAGCCACGCTTGAACGGCGAGAGCTTGGCGGTATGCAGGATCTCGTCGACCCAGGAGCGGCCGATGCCGGCGATGACGCGCTGGTCGCGCAGCAGGCCGTGCAGCGGGCGCGGAGCGTCCAGCAGCGGCCCCAGTTCGGGAGGGTCGGGATAGGCCTCGGGCCCGAGCGTGGCGATGTGGTCCTCGTCCTGGACCCCCTCGGGGGTGAGGAGCTTGACCCACGCCGCCTGCTTGGTGCCGAACTCCCGCAGGCGCAACTCGCGGCCGTCGTCGAGGCGCAGCAGCAGCCGCGATGTCCGGTCGCGCAGCGAGGCGCGCGTGTCGAACAGCTGCAGGCGCCCGGCCGACATGAGGTGGATGACCAGCGACAGGCCACCCTCGACGCCGACGACGAAGAGCTTGCCGCGGCGCGTGACGCCGGTCAGTTTGCGGCCCTCGATCGCGCTCAGCGGCGGGTCGAATGAGCGCAGCGCATTGATCCCAGGGGCCATCGCCGACTCAATCCGGGCGCCTTGGACGGCGGCCCCGATCAGCCGGGCGGTGATCTCTACTTCAGGGAGCTCTGGCATGCCTTTTAGAGGCTACTCAGCCCCCCGCGACGCCCATGGGTGCCGTCGGCCACGGTCGAGAGCAAGGTCTTAGACAAAGGTCTCGAATTGTTCACGGCTCTTCAGATTCGCTTTACGCACGATGAGAAGACTGATTGCCATGAGTGACCTGCTTGCCATCTTCGGACCTTCGGACAGCGATACAGACCTGATCAGCGAGATCTCCCGGCTGCACATGACGCGTGTCACGGTGCTCATCGAGGACGTCGACGCCAACTGGGCCTACGACGACTCCTCGGCCGGCGTCGAGTTGCGTGACCGGCTGGCGGCCCTGATGGCCGCCATCGAGCGCGACACCGGCGCCATCGTGACCGGCCTGGCCGGCTCACGGGATCAGCTGACCGGCTGGCGGTTTGACCGCGAGATCAGCGGCCGCACGCCGGTCGCCGCCTGAGCGGCGCGTCGCAGCGCCAGCACGCAGCGCCGGTGGCGGCGCGTACCGGGATGACCGGTACCCTCCCCCACCCATGAGCGCCACGCTCGCCCCAGACGACATTGTCGCCACCCACGCCGAGGGCGTGGCCAACGAGCGCGAGCCGCTGCTGGTGATGGAGCCGCTGCGGGAGTTCCTGCGCGCCAACGGCCTGGAGGCCCCCGGCGACCTCGGCGCGGTGCCGGTGGGAGACGGGCACTCCAACGTCACCTTCGGCCTGTCCACCGACGTCATCCTGCGCCGGCCGCCGCGCGGGCCCCTGCCCCCCAGCGCCCATGACGTCCTGCGCGAGGCCCGTCTGCTCAGTGCGCTGGAGCCGACCTCGGTCCGCACCCCACGGGTGCTGGCCGTGTGTGACGACCTCGAGGTGATCGGCGCGCCCTTCTACGTCATGGAGCGCGTCCGCGGGGCGGTCATCACTGATCAGATCCCCGCGCCGCTGGACACGCCCGCGTATCGCGGCGCGATCGCCGATGAGCTGATCGACGGTGTGGTGGAGCTGCACGCGACCGACTGGACGACGCTGGGGTTGGAGGGGTTCGGCAAGCCGACCGGGTACCTGGAGCGCCAGCTGCGGCGCTTCAACGGGCTGTGGGAGCACAACCGGACCCGTGAGATCGCAGAGCTCGACGAGGTGGGCGCGTGGCTGGCCGCACACATCCCGCAGTCGCCGCCGGCGACGATCGTGCACGGCGACTACCGACTCGGCAACACGATGTTCGCCGAGGAGACCCCGCCGCGCCTGGCGGTGATCCTGGACTGGGAGATGGCGACGATCGGGGATCCGCTGGCCGACGTGGGCTACATGATGCTCCACTGGATCCAGGCGGGAGACGACAAGAGCCGCTTCGCGATGCACACGGTCACCGACCGCCCGGGCTTCCCCACCCGGCGGGAGCTGGTGGCCCGCTACGAGGAGCGGTCGGGTCGCCACATGAGCTCCCTGGACTGGTATGTGGCGCTGGCGATGTGGAAGGCGTCGGTGTTCATGGAGGGCAATTACAAGCGCGCCGTGATGGGCACCACCGACGACCCGTGGCTCAAGACCTTCGGCGAGGGCGTCGTCGAGCTGGCCCGGCGGGCCCTCGAGGTCACGCGAAACGGCTTCTGGTGAGCCGACCACCAGTGAGGGGCCACTAGTGGCGGACGCCAAGCGGGGACTCCTTGTCGACTGGGGCGGGGTGATGACCACCGATGTCTTCGCGTCCTTCGCCGCCTTCTGCGCGCGCGAGGACCTCTCGATGGACACCGTGCGTCACCTCTTTCGCAGCGACCCGGCCAGCCGCGACCTCCTGGTCGGGCTCGAGACCGGGACGCTTCCGGAGGCCGACTTCGAGCGAGGCTTCGCCGCGGTCCTCGGCGTCGCGCCCGAGGGCCTGATTCCGCGGATGTTCGCGGATGCCGGGCCCGACGAGGCGATGCTCGCCGCGGTGCGCCGCGCGCGCAGCGCCGGGATCCGCACCGGGCTGATCTCCAACTCGTGGGGGGCCGGGACCTACGACCGCACGCTGCTGACCGAGCTGTTCGACGGCGTGGTCATCTCCGGCGACGTCGGCGTGCGCAAGCCCACGCCCGAGATCTACGCGATGGGGGCACGCGCCGTCGGCCTGGCGCCGGCCGAGTGCGTGTTCGTCGACGACCTCCCGTTCAACCTCAAGCCCGCACGCGAGATGGGGATGGCCACCGTGCGCCACGTGGCGGCGGGCCAGACCATCGCCGAGCTCGAGCAGGTGCTGGGGGTGTCACTCGCGTGAGCGCTCGCGGGGTCCCGGGGGCGCCGCGCCCGTGAGCGCGCGCCGGGCCTGGGCACCGGCGCTGGCGCTGGTCCTGGCGCTCGTGGCGGGCGGCTGCGGTGGCTCGGGCGACATGTCGGCGCGTCAACTGCGCGACGGCGCGGGTCGCGCCTGCGCGGTAGCCGCGCAGCGGCTGAATGCGATCCCCACCCCGCAGGTCCCCTCGCAGGGGGCATCCTTCCTGCGCCGCGGGATCGCCGCTGTGCGACCTGAGCTCGCCGCGCTGTCGTCCCTGCACCCGGACGGCGACCAGAGCGGCCACTTCCGTGCGGCACGCGTCGCGATCGAGCGGGAGCTCAAGGTCCTGCAGTCCTCGCTGAAGGGCGTCCAGGCCGGCAACGACCCGATCGTGGCCGTCAAGACCCTGCAGGCGCAGCTCGCTCCACTGGAGACTCAGGCCAAGGCGGCGTGGCAGGCGCTGGGGATCGCGGCGTGCGCGCACACGTGACCACAGCGCCGCACCTTCAGAAAAGAGGCCCGGCCGGCGGCGAGATCACCGCCTGACCGGGCCCGAGGCTCCCGCTATACGGGAGCTGAGACTGGCATGTGCCCTAGAGGCTGTTGGCCGCGGCCTTGTCAGCGTTGACCACGACCTTGGGAACCGGGGCGAAGTCCAAGTTCGCTCCGAAGGTGTGACCTGCGTTCAGTGCGTACTGGATGAAGGACTTCAGCAGGGGCTTCTGGGCCGCGTTGTGCGGCGCGATCACGTAGGTGAACGTGGAGATCGGGTAAGCGATCTTCGCGCTCTTGGGCGGGTTGACGATGCTCAGCGCACCGCTGCTCGGCACGTGCTTGACCACGGCCGCCGCGTTCTCGATATTTGACAGGTTCGGGTACTCGAACTTGCCGGCCTTGTTCTGGATCGCCACCGCCGGGAGCTGGTGGGCGATCAGGTATGACACGGCGATGTAGGCCACCGAGCCGGCGGTGCTCTGGAGCAGCGCGGTGACGCCGGAGTTGCCCTTGCCCGACGCACCTGTCGGGAAGCTCACGGAGGTTCCGAGGCCGATCTTGCTGCGCCAGGCGCTGCTGACCGAGCTCAGGTAGTTGGTGAACGCGTAGGTGTCACCGGAGCCGTCGGAGCGGAACACCGGAGTGATCTTCAGGTTGGGCAGGTGCACACCCTTGTTGACCTTGGCGATCTGGGGGCTGTTCCAGGTGGTGATCTGGCCCTGGTAGATCGCGGCCAGCAGCGCGCCGGTGAGGTGCAGCTTCTTGCCGGCCCCGGGGACGTTGTAGCCAATGCCCGTCGCCGACAGTGCCCAAGGAATCTGGGCGCAGCCGTTGCAGGACGCGGCCTGCGACGAGGTCAGCGGGGCGTCGGAGGCGCCGAAGTCCACGGTGCGGGCCGTGATGTCGGCGATGCCGGTACCGGATCCCACAGGGTTGTAGTTGACCGTGTTGCCGGTCTTGCTGTTGTACGCGGCGGCCCATTCGGCCTCCAGCGGCGCGACCAGCGTCGACCCGGCACCGTTCAGCGTGCCGTTGTCGGCGGACGCGGCCGCGGTCGAGATGAAGCCCGCCGATGCTCCGACGGCCAGCACCGCGGCCGACACCGAAGCCAGCTTCCTGCGTTGGAACGCAAAGCCTTTCAAGATTGAGGCCCTTTCGAGTTGGGAGACGATGCGCCCGCGCCGGTCCGGCCGACCTTACGAGCAGCACTAGCATGCGCATCGCGCACCCCCCACTTGTTGCGCGGTTGTTACCAGCGTTTTGAGATGTTGTGATTGCGGGTAAGGCCGCGACTCGCGTCTGAGCCCGTTCTTTACGCTGCGCCGTCGATGTCGGCTCCCTCCGCCGCCCCGAAAAGCCGTCTGATGAGATTCGTCGCCAACCGGCGCGCCGCCGAGCGCAGCCGCGGCGACCTCATCATGGGTGCGCTGTGCCTCGCCGCCGGGCTCGTGGCCGCTCTGGTCCTGTTCGAGATCGCCTACCAGGTCATCTCTGGAGCGAGGCCGGCCATCGACAAGTTCGGGCTCGGCTTCCTTGGCAACGTCGAGTGGGCGCCGAACTTCAGCCGCTTCGGGGCTGCGGTCATGCTCTACGGCACGGCGGTCACCTCCGTGATCGCCATGGTGATCGCGGTCCCGCTGTCGATCGCCATCGCTCTGTATCTGGCGATGCTCGCGCCGCGGGCCGTGCGGACGGCGGTCGGTCCGCTGGTGGAGATGCTGGCCGCCATCCCCAGCGTCATCCTCGGCTTCTGGGGGCTCATCTTCCTGGCGCCGTGGGTCCACGCTCACGTGGAGCCGTTCCTCTACGACGCCTTCGGCGGGCTCCTCCCCATCTTCGGTCCTCCACAGACGACCGGGCTCAGTCTGTTCACCGGCGGACTGATCCTCACCGTCATGGTGGTGCCGATCATCTCCTCGCTCAGCCGCGACCTGTTCCTCACCGTGCCCAACGAGCTCAAGGAGGGCGCCGAGGCGCTGGGGGCGACGCGATGGGAGGTCATCCGGGGCGTCGTGCTGCCATCGACGATCTCCGGTGTCGCTGCCGCCACCACCCTCGGACTGGGGCGCGCGCTGGGAGAGTCGATCGCGGTGCTGTCCGTAGTGGGAACGGGCGCCACGATCCACACGTCGTGGTTTCAGACCGGCAACACGCTCGCCGCGCGAATCGCCCAGGACATCCAGTACCCGGTCAACCAACTCCAGGTCCACGCGATCTTCTACCTGGCGCTGATCCTCCTCGTGCTCGGCGTCGCCACCAACCTGTTCGCGCGCAGCATCGCGCGCCGCTATGACGTCAGCCGCACCATCTGAGCTCCCCTACGACCCGACGGCGCCGCTGACCCCGACGGGCAACCTGCGACGCCGGCTCATCGTCAGCCGCGTCGCCCAGGGCTTGGCGGTGGGGGCTGCGTTCGTCGCCGTGGCCGTACTGGCCATCGTGGTCTTCGACGTCGTGAAGTCCGGTGCGTCGGTACTCAGCCTCGACTTCCTGGTCAAGGACCCCTCGCAGTACGGCGTGGGCGGGGGCATCCGCTCCACGATCATCGGCTCGGCGATCATCGTCGCCATCGGAGCGGTGATCGCGGTGCCCATCGGGGTCCTCATCGCCATCTACATGACGGAGTTCGCGCGCCCGAAGTCGCGGATCGCCGGCGCCCTGCGCATGGGTCTCGACCTGCTGCAGGGCGTCCCGTCGATCGTGATCGGCATCTTCATCCTGGGCCTGATCACGCTGCCGCAGCACGAGGACACCGGGTTCGCCGGGTCAGTGGCCCTGGCCATCATCATGCTGCCGCTGGTGGCGCGCTCGGCACAGGAGGTTCTGCGCCTCGTGCCGTCTCCCTTGCGCGAGGCCTCCGACGCACTCGGGGTCGACCGGTGGCGTTCGATCATCACCGTCGTGCTGCCCACCGCGCTGGGCGGGATCGTCACCGGCTCGATCCTGGCCGTCGCCCGCGCGGCCGGTGAGACCGCGCCCCTGCTGGTCAACGACTCCACGGCCCCTCCACACCTCACCTTCAACCCGTTCGGCCCCATGCCGAACGTGCCGGTCCAGATCCTCACCGCGTCCGAGGCGCTCAACCCCGCCGGCTTCGCGACGGCCTGGGGCGCCGCCCTGGTGCTCCTGGCGCTTATCCTCATCGCCAACGTGGGTGCCAGGTTCCTCCTGGCCCGCAGCCGCCGCAAGCTCACCGGATGACCGAACGGGACCCAGACGTGACCGGCACCGTGCCCAATCAGGACGTCGTGCCACGCCAGCGCATTCAGACGACGGCCGCGGTGCCCGTGCCGGCCCCGCCGCCCCAGATCGCCGGCGCGCGCCCGGAGCCGGCCCGCGCCACGGTGTTCGACATCAAGGACATGACGGTCTTCTACGGCACCAAGAAGGCGCTGGACTGGACGACGCTGAAGATCTACCGCAACCTCGTGACCGCGGTCATCGGACCGTCAGGGTGCGGGAAGTCGACCTTCATCCGCAGCCTCAACCGGATGAACGACTCGATCCCCGGGTTCCGCCTCGATGGCCAAGTGCTCTACCACGGCCACGACATCTACGCCGGGGCGACCAACCGCGTCGAGGTGCGCCGGCGGATCGGGATGGTCTTCCAGCGTCCCAACCCCTTCCCCAAGTCGATCTACGACAACGTCGCCTGGGCGCCGCGCAACCTGGGGCTGAAGAGCAATCTCGACGAGCGCGTCGAGCGGGCACTGCGCAGCGCGACCCTCTGGGGCGAGGTCAAGGACCGCCTCAAGGTCAGCGCACTGAGCCTCTCGGGTGGCCAGCAGCAGCGTCTGTGCATCGCGCGGGCGATCGCCGTGGAGCCCGATGTGCTCCTCCTGGACGAGCCCGCCTCGGCCCTGGACCCCGTCGCCACCGCGTCGATCGAGGACCTCATGCACGAGCTCAAGAACCGCTACACGATCGTCATCGTCACCCACAACATGCAGCAGGCGGCGCGCGTGGCCGACCGGACCGCATTCTTCTCGCTGGACCCCCATGAGCACGTGGGCACGCTGGTCGAGTACGACGACACCAACGTCATTTTCAGCCACCCCGCCGACACCCGCACGCGCGACTACGTGACCGGGCGCTTCGGCTAGGGCACTAGGAGCTGACCGCGTCCGGGCTGACCTGAGCCAGCAGCGGCTGGCCGCACTGCCAGCAGAACGATGCGCCGACGCTATGCGGCGAGCCGCAGTTGGCGCACGCGCCGGCCATCCCGGTCTCCTCGAGACGCAGGATCCGCTCGACCTCGCCCAGCTCGGCGTCGGCCTCCTGGAGCACCGCGGCGCGCTGCACCAGCACCTCGACGCGGATCCGGTTGCGGATGGCCATCTCGTAGACCAGGCCGCCCAGGTCCCACTGCAGCTCGGCGACGCGGGCATTGAGCTGATCGCGGCGGCGGCGCAGATCGACCGTCCCCTGGTCGCCGATCTTCGTCTTGGAGGTCAGCGGGGGCGCGGGCGTCGGCGCGGGCGGTGCCGGGGTCTGGCCGGCGGGGGCCGGAGCAGGCCGCAGGACCGAGGTCTCCGCGGTGTCCCCGTTGGACGACGAGCTGCTCACTGGCCGAAGTAGTTGCCCGTCAGCTTGCCGTTCTGGCAGCCGGCGGCGTCATTGGAGCACGAGCTGCCCTGCTGCGCGGCGGCGCCGGCGGTCTTGGCGCTGCCGCCGGTGACCTTGCTGGCGGCCGCGGCGGCCTTCTGGACGACGACCTTGGACGGCGCCGAGGACTTGGCGGCCTTGGTCGAGCTGCTCTTCTTGGACTTCTTGGTGGAGGAGGCGGCCGCCGCGCCCGAGCCGGTGGCCGCGGTCGATGCCGCGGTGCCGGCCGAGGCACTCCCAGCGCCGGGGTTGATCGTGATGTTCGGTGCCGCCGCCTGCTTGGGGGTGATGCCGGCGGAGCTGCTGTGACCGATGAGCACGCCGACCCCCATGGCCAGCAGGAGCGTCGCGATGCCGGCGATGAGGTTGAAGCCGGCCGAGGTGCGCGGACGGCGCGGGGAGGAAGAGGACGAGGCGGTGGTCGTGACCTCCTGGGTCGCCTCTTCCTGCTGGTTGGCCAGGGCGAAGCGCGGCTTGCCGCGTCGCTCGCCGCAGTTGACGCAGTAGCGCTGGTCCGAGGCCAGCGGAGCGCCGCAGTTCACACAGTGGTCACTGCTCCCCGCGACCGAGAGCTGGCGCGTCGGCTCCTCGGTGGCGGAACCCACCGTCGCGGGCGGTGCGGCGACATCGGATCGTTCGGGGCCGAGGCTCATCGCACTCGTCGGATCGGCGGCATGGACGCCAGCTAGCGTATGGCCGCGACCACGGCCAGATGTGAACAACCTGTAACCAGTTCTGCAAGCCGCGTGCAACCGGTGAGAGCATGCGGGGTTCTGGATATTCACATCCCGCCGCCGCTGACCGGACACACTCAGACGTAGATATGGACACGGACGACCACAGCGGCGCGCCACTGAACGCGGGCATCGGGCGAGACTGCGCCAACTGCGGTACGCGCCTGGCCATCGATCAGCGCTACTGCGTCAACTGCGGCACGCGGCGCGGGCCGCTCCCCGCGGCCGTGGACTCGACGCTGCGCGACATGCGTGTGCCGCCCGCGCCGGTGATCGAGAAGCTCCCGCCGCCGCCCGAGCCGCGCCCGCCGTTCGGCCTGCAGCTGCCGACGCCGCGGGTGGCCTCGCTGGCGGTGATGGCGATGCTGTCGTTCGGGGTGGTGGCCGGGTCGCTCACCCAGCCCGGCGGGGTCGAGTCGCTGGCGCGCAACTTCGTGGTGGACCTCCCGCCCAGCGCGCCCACGACGCCCAAGGTGGCGGCCGTCACTGGCGGCGGTGGCGGAGGCGGAGGGGGCGGAGGCGGAGGGCAGCAGGTGATCACCGAGACGATCACCGAGCCCGCGCCGTCGGGCGGTGGGTCCTCGCCCGCCACGACACCCGCCGACACCGGCACGGGCACCAGCGGCGGCGGCGGCGCGGGCAACGGGTCGGCGGCGGTGACGCTCCCGCCGATCAAGCACGTCTTCCTGGTCATGCTGTCGGGTCAGGGGTTCAACCAGTCGTTTGCCACGACCAAGGGCCATCCCTACCTGTCGGGCACCGTGCGCAAGCAGGGCGAGCTGATCAGCCAGTACTACGGGGTCTCGTCGTCCTCCCTGGCCAGCGAGATCGCGTTGCTCAGCGGCCAGGGCCCGACCCAGGACACCGCCGCCAACTGCCCGGTGTTCACACCGATCACCCCGACCGGCAACGCCAAGAGCGCTCAGGTCATCGGCAACGGCTGTCTGTACCCGCAGACGACCCAGTCGCTGCCCACCGAGCTCGCCGACAACGGCGACACCTGGCGCGCCTACATCCAGGGGATCGACGAAGGACCGGCCGGTCAGCCCAAGAGCTGCCGGGCTCCGGGTCAGGGGCTGCCGGATCCCAACCAGGTGGCGACCGCGACCGACCCGTACGTGACCTACCTCAACCCGTTCGTGTACTTCGGCGCGCTAACGACCGGGACCCAGTGCGCGCACGACGACGTCGCTCTCGGCAAGCTCGCCAAGGACCTCAAGCAGGAGAAGACGACGCCCAACTTCTCCTACATCGCCCCCGACACCTGCGACAACGGCTCCGACACCCCGTGCGCCCCGGGAGCCCCGGCCGGGTTGGCGCAGTCCGACAAGTTCCTCAAGACCGTGATCCCGAAGATCGAGGCCTCGCCGGCCTACAAGCACGACGGGATGATCGTCGTCACCTTTGACCAGGCGCCGCAGACGGGCGCCACCGCCGACTCCAGCAGTTGCTGTGACCAGCCGACGTTCCCCAACCTGTCGGGGTCGGCGGACACGACGACCACCGGCACCACGACCACGGGCACCACCACGCCGGGCGCGACGACCACGGGCCCGACGACCCCGGGGGCGACCACCGTCCCTCCGGCCACGGCCCCGGCCCCGCCCCCGCCGGGCGCGACGACCCCCGACACCACCACCGAGACGAGCACGACGACGGACACCACCACTCAGACGACATCGTGTCCCCCGACGACGACCGGCACCACCACCCCAACCACGACCACCGCCCCGGGCGCGACTACCCCGGGCGCAACCACCCCGGCCACCAGCACCACCGGCGCCACGACCACCACGCCGGTGACACCGCCCGGCGCGACCACCACCCCTACGACGACCACCACCCCCACGACCGGTACCACCGGCGACTGCACGAGCACGGGGACCCCTCCGGGTGGCGGCCAGGTCGGCGCGGTCGTGATCTCGCGCTACGTCAAGGCCAACACCGAGGACGCCGCCGACACCTTCAACCACTTCTCGCTGCTGAAGACCGTCGAGGACCTGTTCAGCGTCCCGCAGATCGGTTATGCCAAGGACGCGTCGCTGCCCGAATTCGACACGGTGGTGTTCAACAAGTTCACCGCCGGGTGAACCGCGCTGCCCGCCGCCAGGCAGCCGCAAACCCGTGAACACCCCTGGTTTACCAAATGTTCACCTGCACGCCCTCGCGCGACCGACAGAATTCCGCGCCGCATGGGTTCATCCGTCTCACAACGAATCAGGAGATAGCGTGAAGCGCATCTGCCTCCTCGGCGCGGCCATCGCCGCCGTCTTTGTCATCGGTGTCGCGTCTGCCCTGGCCGCGACCTCCAGCGCCTCGAAGGG
>DASXCN010000072.1:0-1844 GCA_036491155.1 Solirubrobacteraceae bacterium
CCATACCGCCGACTCTCCTGCGGGCGAGGCGCCGGGCGAGCATCGGCGTGATGTTGTGGGGGTCGTCGCCGGAGCCGGGAGGCCACAGCGCCTCCTGGTAGTCGCCGACCTGACACTCGAAGTCACCCGCCTCACAGCGCCAGTGCACGGCGTCACCGGCGCGGACCGCGACCAGGCCCGCGCGGTGATGCGGGCAGGTTGGGACCGGGCGGTCGAACTCGAGGTCCAGGAATGTCTGTAGCCGGGCTATGAAGCTCAGCCGCCCCAGTACGTCGTCGCGCGCGAGCACGATCCTGGCGGTGTCACGGTCGGCCGGTGTGACCGTCGCGGTGATCGGCGGCTCGGCGCGGTCCAGATACCAGCTGACCCCGAACGGCGCACCGAACGTGCAGTCCTCGAACAGCCGCTGGATCCACATCACCAGATCGTCCATGGACGTATTGCACCACTCCCACGACCGACCGGCGCGATGTGTCAGACCGGATCCTGCCCGCGCTCATGTCCAGGGCCGTATGAGCGCAGGGCGGTCGGACTAGCGGTCGTCGGCGCCTCGCGCCACCTGCTCGCCCGCGCGGAACTCCTCCAGACGTGACTGATAGCGGTCGACGGCCACGTCGTAGGCGATGTTGCCGAGCAGCAGGCGAAACGGCGGGTCATCGCGGTCAAGCGTGGCCAGCAGCGCCTGGGCGGCGAGGTCGGGGTTGCCCGGCTGGGCGCCGTTGTTCTCCTCGCGCTGAGACGCGCGGCGCGCGGCGATCGCCTCGACGCCCTGGTAGGCCTCGATCGGCTGGGCGCGGTCCATCGACGAGCCCGCCCAGTCGGTGCGAAAGCCGCTGGGCTCGACCATCAGCACCTTGACCCCGAAGGACTCGACCTCCTGTCGCAGCGACTCCGAGAACCCCTCGAGCGCCCACTTGCTGGCGTGGTAGATGCCGGTGAGAGGGAACGCGGCCAGGCCGCCGATCGACGAGACCTGGACGATCCAGCCTGAGCCCTGCTCGCGCATTATCGGCAGCGCGGCCTGGGTGACCCACAGCGCGCCGAAGACGTTGACCTCGATCTGGCGGCGAGCCTGCTCCTCTGAGACCTCCTCGACGGCGCCCGCGAGACCGTAGCCCGCGTTGTTGACGACGACGTCCAGGCGCCCGAGGCGGTCATGCGCCTGCCGGACGGCGGCGAAGGCGGCGCCGTGATCGGTGACATCAAGCTCGATGGGGACGAGGGCGTCGCCGTGCTCGGCGACGAGCTCGTCGAGCGTCGAGGTGTTGCGGACGGCGGCGGCGACGCGGTCGCCTGCGGCGAGCGCGGCCTGCGCGAACGAGCGGCCGAGGCCGCGCGACGCGCCGGTGATGAACCAGGTGCGATCTGACATGGCCTTCCCATACCCGCAACACCGCCGCGCATCCCACCATCCCACGGCTGCGCCGTCACGGTGGGCACTTGGTCCTCGCGGCGGCCGGCGGCCGGCGGCCCTGACAGACCACCACCGGCGCCACCCTCCGGTCTGACGGTCCGGGCGTGGGCACCTATTCCCGGAGTTCCGCGGCCGCGGCACTCACCTTGCGTTCCACGCGCCGGTCGGGCACGAGCCACATCAACGCCACGCCGATGTACACGGCGAGAGCGAGCCAGCGATCGACAAACGAGAGACCGATCCCGAGGCAATACAGGAGCGGAGAGATCTTGCCCTTGACGTCGGAACCGATCGCGACGCGAAGCAGGGAGTGCTCGCCTTCGGCGCGGAGCAGCATCGTCTGCAGCAGGTAAAACGCGATCGCGGCGCAGAGCAGAACGATGCCGTAGACGGCCGTGGGGGTCGGGGGAAACCGATGCTCGCTCATCCA
>DASXCN010000073.1:0-8440 GCA_036491155.1 Solirubrobacteraceae bacterium
GGTGAAGTATTGGCCCTTGCCCGATCGCGCCAGCGCCTTGACGGCCCCGTCGACGGGCAGCCGTGTCGTCTCGCCGCTGGCCAGGCACACCGAGCCGGTCGCGCTCACCAGCTGGACATAGCCCTGCGGGCCGCCGAACCCGCCGCCGCGGGCGTAGTCGAGCCCCAGTCCCTGGTCGCAGTCGTTGCGGTTCAAGCGGCCGCCGCGAAAGCCGGGCGGCCCGGCGAACCCGGGTGGCCCGTCCTCCCCCTCGCCGCGGGTGCCGGGCGCCGGTGCGCCGGCCACCCCGGCGTGGGCGAGGAGCGGGTGGATCAGACCCGAGAGCGACGTGTCGAGCTGTCCCTGCAACTCCGAGCGCGTGCCCGCGTACGCCGACACGGCCACCGCGATGACGGCGACCGCCACGGCGATGCCGGTGGCCAGGCCCATGCGCGCCCGTAGGCTCATCCGACTCACCCCGGCTCCCGCAGGGCGTAGCCCACCCCGCGCACGGTGTGAATGAGTGGACGGGCACCCGCGTCCTCGAGCTTGCGGCGCAGGTAGCCGACATACACCCGCAGGGCGTTTGAGGTGGGCCCGAAGTCATAGCCCCAGACGCGGTCATAGATGGTGGAGTGGGGCAGCACGCGGCGGGGATTGAGCATGAGCAGCTCCAGCAGCTGGTACTCGGTCCGCGTCAGCTCGACGAACGTGCCGGAGATCTCGACGCCGTGACGCGCCGGGTCCAGGCGCAGCTCGGCGAAGGTCAGCCCGCCCTCGACGTCGCCCTCGCCCCCGGCGCGGCGCAGCAGGGCCCGCAGGCGGGCCCGGAGCTCGTCCACGTCGAAGGGCTTGACCAGGTAGTCGTCGGCCCCGGCGTCCAGCCCGTCGATGCGGTCAGAGACCGCGTCGCGCGCGGTGAGCATGAGCACCGGCACGCGGTTGCCCTCGCGGCGCAACAGGCGACAGACCTCGAGGCCGTCGATGTCGGGCAGCCCGACGTCCAGCACCACGGCGTCGGGAACCGAGGTCGTCACCTCCGACAGCGCCTCCGACCCGGTGGCGGCCAGCACGATCTCATATCCGGACAGCGACAGCGCGCGGCGCAGGACGTCGCGCAGGCCGCGGTCATCGTCGACGACGAGCAATCTCATTGGAGTGATTGTCGCCCGCAGACCGGCCGGGCGTGAGCAACTCCTACGATTCGCTTATGCGCGGGCTCGGCGCCCTCAGGGGTCCGTGGCGGCGGCGCGCTCGCGCAGCACGGCGCCCAGGATGCCGTTGATGAACCCGGGCGCCCCCGAGCCGCAGAAGCGCTTGGCGGTCTCGATGGCCTCGTCGATCGCGCCTTCGGGCGGGATCGGCTGCTCCCCGGGGACGACGTCGGGGTACAGCATCTCCATCAGGGCCACGCGCAGGATCGAGCGCTCCAGCGGTGCGATCCGCTCCAGCGGCCAGTCCTTGGCGTGGCGGCGGATGAGCTCGTCAAACTCGGGCTGGTGCTCACGCGTCTGCTCGGCCAGCGCGAACGTGAAGGTGGGGACGTCACGGGGCAGCGTGTCACCCAGGGGTCGCCCGAGCAGATCGCTCTGATACAGCGCCCATACCGCGGCGCGGCGCTGCTCGGTTCGACGGGACATCGGCTAGCCGACGGTGATGAGCTCTTTGGGCACCGAGGTGAGGATGGTGCATGCCGTGTCGGTCACGACCACCAGGTCCTCGATCCGCACCCCGAACTCACCGGGCAGGTAGACGCCGGGCTCAACGGTGACGACGTTGCCGCTGGCCAGCACGGAGTCCGAGCGCTGCGACACCCGGGGGGCCTCGTGGATCTCCAGCCCCACGCCGTGGCCGAGGCCGTGGCCGAAATGCTCGCCGTGCCCGGCGCTCGCGATCACCCCGCGCGCCGCCGCGTCGGCCTGGCGGCTGCCGGTGCCCGCCGTGACGGCGCTCAGGCCGGCGAGCTCGGCCTCGCGGACGAGGTCATAGACCTCCAGCGTGCCATCGGGGAGGGCCCCGGTGGCCAGGGTGCGCGTGCAGTCTGAGCAGTACCCGTCCAGCTCCGCGCCCCAGTCGACGACCACGAGCTCGCCGGGCCCGATCTCCACGTCGCGCGGCTGGGCGTGGGGCAGCGCGCCGTGGGGGCCGGCGGCGACGATCGAGTCAAAGGACGGCCGCTTGGCGCCGAGGTCCACCATGGCGCGCTCCAGCGCGACGGCCACCTCGGTCTCCGTGCGGCCGGCCAGGCCGCGCTCCATGATCTGGCGCAGCGCCGCGTCGGCGAGCTTGGCGGCCTCGGCGATGCGATGGATCTCCTCGGTGTCCTTGACCGCGCGCAGCGCTTCGACGGCGTCGCCGGCGGCCACGAGTTCGATGCGATCCCCGACGATCTCCCCCAGGCGCGCGTGCGTGCGCACGCTCATATGGGCGTCCTCGAAGGCCAACCGCAGCTCGCCCGAACCCAGCAGGTCCGGGAGCGTCTCCAGGAGCTCTTGCGAGATCTTGCGCTCAAAGGCGCCGTCGACCTCGGCGGCCGACTGCTCCACGTAGCGGAAGTCGGTGATGAACGCTCGGGTGTCGGGCCCCACCAGGGCCAGGCCGCTGGAGCCGGTGAAGCCGGTGAGATAGCGGACATTGACCAGCGAGGTGACCACCAGCAGGTCGGCGCCGATCTCGGGCAGCTTTTCGGCCAGGCGTGTCGCGCGGTCGCTCATACCGCGGTCGACAGCTCCTGCGCCAGGCGGGTGAGCGCCTCGCGATATCCGTCCGGGCCCTTGCCCGCGACGCGGGCGACGCAGAGATCGCGGATGACCGACTCGCCGCGGAACGGCTCGCGCTCGTCGACGGCGGAGAGGTGCACCTCCACCGCCGGCAGCCCGGCCAGTTCCAGAGCGTCACGGATGGCGTAGGAGTAGTGCGTCCACGCGCCTGGGTTGAGGATCAGCGCGTCGGCCAGCCCGTCGATGCCGTGCAGATGCTCCACGAAGTCGCCCTCGTGATTGGTCTGGAAGAAGCGCGTGGCCAGCCCCAGGTCGGCGGCGGCCTGAGAGATCCCCATCTCGAGCTCGGTCAGCGTGAGGCTGCCGTAGTGACCGGGGTCGCGCCGGCCCAGCTGATCGAGGTTGACACCGTGCATCACCTCGACGCGATTGCGGACTGCCATGGCGCTCACGTTAGTGGCATTCCCTCCAGGACCACTATGCGGCCAGCTCTCGCACCGCGGCGATGAGCTCACGCGGTGCCACCGGCCTGCCGGGCCGCGGGTCGCCGGGCTCGGGCAGCAACACGAACGGCACCGGCCCCTCCCCCATCCGCTTCTTGTCGCGCGCGGTGGCCATGACCACGGCGTCGGGGTCGACGTCGCGCAGCGTGGTGGGCAGGCCCCGGGCGCGCAGGAGCTCGGCCACCTCGGCGCGCAGGTCGTCGCTGCCCGAGAGGCGCAGCGCCGCCAGTAGCCCGAGCCCCACCGCCTCGCCGTGGCGGTAGGCGGCATAGCCGGTGACGGCCTCGATGGCGTGACCCACGGTGTGACCGAGGTTCAGCACCTGGCGGGCACACCCGTCGCGCTCGTCGCGGGCGACGATCCTCAGCTTGGTGTGGGCACACGCGGCCACGATCTCCGGCGAGGCCGCATCGGCGCCACCCCGGATCTGCTCCCACAGCCCCCCGCCGGCGATGAGCGCCGTCTTGACCACCTCGGCGTAGCCGGCGGCCAGCTCCTCGGCGGGCAGCGTGGTCAGCGCATCGGTGTCGGCGATGACCGCCTGGGGCTGGTGGTAGGCGCCGACGTAGTTCTTGGCTTCGGGCAGGTCAACGCCGGTCTTGCCCCCCAGCGCGGAGTCGACCTGGGCCACCAGCGTGGTGGGCACCTGGACATAGCGCACTCCGCGCTGGTAGGTGGCCGCGCAGAAGCCGGCCAGGTCGCCGACCACGCCGCCGCCGAGCGCCACGACCACGTCGGCGCGGTTCATCCCGGCGCGGACGAGCTCAGTCCACACGATCTCGGCGTGGGCGATCGTCTTTGACTGCTCACCGGGCATGATCGTGACTCGGCCGTCCAGAGGCTCCAGGCGCCCGGCGTAGAGCCGGCCGGCGTTGTAGTCGGTGACCAGGAAGCGCCGTCCCTCAACAAGTTTGCTCGGCCAGAACGCCGCGTCGCCAGCGGCGGTCAGCAGCCCCGCCCCGATGTAGACCGGGTAGTCGCCGCCGGCGGTCCTCGCCCACAGGAGCTTTGTCTTCGGCGGCATCGCCTCCACGGCGGTCCCGATGCGCTTCATCTCATAGACCCGCCCCTCGGGGATGACGATGTCAACCGACGGCCACGGCACCGACGTCCCGTCGTCGGCGTCGACCCAGATGACCAAGCGAGGCGCCGCCTCGTCGGCCTCGAACTCGGCGGGGGTCTGCAACATGATGCGGCCTGCGGACGCCCCCATCTCACCCATCACCTCTGCCGCGGTGCGCAGGTACTTCTCCGAGTTCCCCACCAGCACCACGCCGCGGGTCTGCACGCTCACCCCCGCTGCCAGCCGATGCGCGCCCGGTAGGCGTCCAGCGCGGCGCGGACGTCCTCGATGTGATCGCCCCCGAACTTGCGCCGGTAGGCATCGGCGAGCACGAAGGCCACCATCGCCTCGCCCACAACACCCGCGGCGGGCACGGTGCAGGAGTCGGTGCGCTCACGCAGGGCCTCGGCGGGCTCGTGGGTGGCGATGTCCACCGAGCGCAGCGGCTTGGTCAGCGTCGGCAGCGGCTTCATGTAGCCGCGCACCACGAGGGGGTCGCCGGTGGTCATGCCACCCTCCAGCCCGCCCGCATGGTTGGTCTGGCGATAGAACCCGCGCCGCTCGTCGTAGAAAATCTCGTCGTGGGCTTCGGAGCCGGGGAGCCCCGCCACCTCGATCCCGTCGCCCACCGCGACGCCCTTGATCGCCTGGATGGAGAGGATGGCCTGGCCCAGGACGCCGTCCAGGCGCTCGCGCCAGGACACGTGAGAGCCCAGGCCTGGCACCAGGCCGAAGGCGCGCACCTCAAACACCCCGCCCAGCGACTCGTTGGCCTTGCGCAGCCGGTTGATCTCGGCCACCATCCCCCGGCCGGCCTCATCATCCAGGCAGCGCACGGGCGACTCGTCGACAGCGGCGAAGTCCTCGGGGGTGAGGTCGCCGCGGCGCGGAGCGCTGACCCCCGTGATCTGGATGACGTGGCTGAAGACGCTCACCCCGAGCGCGCCCAAGAACGCCTTGGCCACCGCGCCGCCTGCAACGCGCGCCGCCGTCTCGCGCGCGCTGGCGCGCTCCAGGATGTCGCGCACGTCGGTGACGCCGTACTTCTGGGTGCCGACGAGGTCGGCGTGGCCCGGCCGGGGCAGGTGCACCTCGGCGGTCTGCGCCTCCACTGGCCACGGGTTCATCCGCTCCTCCCAATTGGCGAAGTCGCGGTTGGTGACCGTGAGCGCAATCGGGCCCCCCAGGGTGCGCCCGTGGCGGATCCCGCCGGTGACCTCGACGCGGTCACGCTCGATCTTCATCCGCCCGCCGCGGCCGTGGCCCAGCTGGCGGCGGGCCAGGTCGCGGTCCAGGGCCTCGCGCTCGAGGGTCAGCCCGGCGGGCATGCCCTCGACGATGCAGGTGAGGCCCGGACCATGCGACTCGCCCGCAGTGGTCAGCGTCAGCGTCATGACGACGACGACGGGGAACCCGGCCCCGCCCCGCCCCCGCCGCCCTCGGCCGGGTGCTCCTGGGCGTCGTGCCCGGCGATGCGGTGACCGGTGCCGTCACACCAGGGGCACACGACCTCGTGGGGTTCGCCGCCCAGCCCGGAGATGAGCCGGCCGGTGCCGCGGCACGGGTTGCAGATCTGGTCCTCGGGAGTGGACTCCTCAGTCGCCATGGCGGCGGAGGTTAGCTGTCGTCAGGCCACAGCCCCCCGCATGGCCTCGATCGAGGCCGCAACGCCGGTGAAGAGCTCGAAGCTGAGCGCGCCCTGGCCGATGAGCAGCTCCAGCCCGTCCACCGCCACAATCCCCTGCTCGCGCGCCCGCTTGACCAGGACCGTCCCGGCCCCCGTATAGACCAGGTCGACGACGCAGCCGTAGCCGGCCAGGTCGCCCGGCGCCAGCGGCAGCCGGTCAAACGGGTCTGAGCCGTCCAGGCCCACGGCGGTGCAGTTGACCAGGACATCGGCGGGACCGGGGCGCTCGGTGGCCGTGGCGCCGAGCTCGGCCGCCAGGTCACGGGCACGCTGCGCAGTGCGGTTCCACACGCGCACCTCGGCGGCACCGGCGTCCAGCAGGGCCCATACGGCCGCTCGCGCGCTCCCCCCGGCCCCCAGGACCACCGCGGTGGCTCCGGCGACCGCGACGGGCAGCGCCGCGATCAGCGCCGGGGCGTCGGTGTTGTCGGCGGCGATCTCGCCGCCGGGGCCGAAGGTGAGCGTGTTGGCCGCCCCGATCGCCCGAGCCCGAGGGCTCGTCTCGCCCGCCAGCGCGAGCGCCGCCTGCTTGTGGGGGATGGTCACGTTGGCGCCGGCAAAGCCGGCCCCGGGCAGGGCCGCCACGACCTCCTCAAGCAGCTCGGGCGCGACGGGCAGCAACTGATAGCGCCAGCCGTCCAGCCCAGCGGCCGCCAGCGCCGCGTTCTGGATGGCTGGAGACCGGCTATGGGCGACCGGCCAGCCCAGGACGCCGAGCCGGCGCCGTGCGGTCATTTGCCGCAGTGCGGACGCCGGTCCACGACCAGCAGGTGCTGGAATTGCGCGTAGCTGGTGGCAAACACGGTCTGGTTCGAGCACGGCTTGGCGAAGAAGTACAGGTCGCGCGTGCGCGCCGGGTGCGCGGCGGCCTGGATCGAGGCCAGCCCGGGGCTGTCGATCGGGGTGGGCGGCAGACCGAAGTGGGTGTGGGTGTTGTAGGGCGACTTGGAGCGCAGCTGCGACACGGTGAGCGGCTTGGTGTAGTTGCCCGTGGCGTACTGGGTGGTGGTGTCGAACTGCAGCATCATGTGGTCTGCCAGGCGGTTGTAGATGACCGAGGCGATGAGCGGCCGGGCCTTCTGGGAAGCCGCCTCGGCCTCGATCAGCGACGCGACCGTGAGCACCTCATAGGGCGACAGGTGCTTGGAGCGCGCGTAGGACAGGTTGACCTGACCGAACCGCTTCTTGAAGTCCTTGAGCTGATCGGCCACCAGCGAGGAGGCCTTTGCCGGCTTGACCAGCGTGAAGGTGTCGGGGAAGAGGAAGCCCTCCAGGGACGGGATCGTGCGCGAAGCGCCGTACTTGCGGGGATCGAGCAGCCGCGAGTGGCGGGAAGCGGCCAGGTAGTTGCCCTTGATCTTCTGCTTGCGCAGCAGCGCGGCCACGTATGCGCGGGTGTGGCCCTCGCTGATCGTCAGCTGCGTCGTCGGGGCGACGTGCGGCGGCTTGGAGAGCACGCTGAGGACCGACGCGTAGCTCATGTCCTGTTGGAGGTGGTAGGTCCCCGACCGCAGGTTGCTGCGCTCGCCGCTCAGCGTCGCCCGCAGCTCGAAGAAGAAGCCGTGGGCGATCACGTCCTCGCGCTGCAGCAGTGCGCCGACCTCCTTGGTGCTCGAGTTGGGCGGGATGACCACTGTGACGTTGCCGTGCGGGGAGGTGCCCAGCGGCTGGAAGAGCTCGACCAGGAACCACACCAGCGCGCCGACCGCGATGAACACGATGAGCGCGCCGACGCGTGCCCGCCAGCGCCCCCGGCGTCGGCTGTGGGGCGCGCGCCGCCTGACGGCCCGCGGCGTGTGGGGGCGGATCGAGCGCTGCTCCATCCGGCTGATGCGGCGGGTGCCCGCGGGGGCCTCAGCCGTCGCCTCGCCCACGCCGGCGTCGTTGCCGTCGTGAAAGCCGTACTCCGCATCGCCGCGGACGTGGTCAACGCCTTCCCCGTCCTCGTCCTCAGTCGTGAGCGGTTGGGCCTGCGCCGTCCGGGCGTCGGCGGGCGCCGGCGGCTGCTGCTCGTCAAACACGCCGGCGCGCTGCACGCGGGCCGCCTCGCGCTCCCGGCGCGCCGCTTCGCGCTCCTCGGGCGTGCGGTCGGAGTCGTCAGCCACGTGTCACCTCCTCGGTGCGCCGGCTGGCCAGCCAGCTCTCCAGCAGGTGCGCCGCCGCACGCGAGTCCTCGGCGGCGCGCCCGGGCGTCCGCTCGGCCAGCCGCGTGGTGAAACGCTCGTCGTAGAGCTCGACCGGCACGTCCACGGCGTGGTCCAGCGCCTCCGCGAAGGCGCGGGCCTCGGCCGTCTGGGCCGAGTCCGCGCCCGAAAGTGACAACGGGAGACCAACTACCACCCGCTCGGCGCCCACCTCGGCGATGAGCTCGCGCAGCCGCGCGCGGCCTCGGCGCGAGGTGACGTCGGTGACGGGCTCAAGCGGAGTGGCCAGCGTCCCGGTAGGGTCGCTCACCGCGCACCCGCAACGGGCCCTGCCGTAATCGAGC
>DASXCN010000074.1:0-5373 GCA_036491155.1 Solirubrobacteraceae bacterium
TGCTCGAGCTCAGCGGCGGCCTGGCGCCCGACCTGCCGGGCTTCGGGCGCACCGACAAGGCCGGCAACCACGACTACTCCCTGTCGGCCTACGTCCTGTTCGTCGAGCGCTTCCTCGACATGCTCGACGTGGACGAGGTGGTGCTGGTCGGCCATGGCTGGGGCGCGGCCATCGGCCTGCTCTTCGCCCAGCGCCATCCGGAGCGGGTGACGCGGCTGGCCATCATTGACGCCATCCCGCTGCTCGAGGGCTTCGAGTGGCCGGCAGTCGTGCGCTGGACCCGGCGCCCGGGTCTCGGCGAGCTGCTCATGGGATCGGTGAACCGCTGGCTGCTGGCGCGGATCCTGCGCGCCGGCGCCGCCACGCCCGAGGCCTGGCCCGACGCGCGCGTCGACGCGGTGTGGGACCAGTTTGACCAGGGCACGCAGCGCGCCATTCTGCGTCTCGAGCGCTCCGTCGACACCGCGACGCTCGCCGCCGCCGGGCGGGAGCTCGGCGACCTCGAGCAGCCGGCGCTGGTGCTGTGGGGCGAGCAGGACCCCTGGCTGTCGCCGGCCTTCGCAGACGCCTACGGGCGTCGTCTCCCGAATGCCACGGTCGAGCACGTGGCCGGCGCCGGGCACTGGCCGTGGCTCGACGTACCGGCGGTGGGCGAGCGTCTGGCAGGCTTCGTGGCATGAGCGTCGCCGTCGAGCGCCCGCCCGCGCCCGCGAGCGCCCGCGTCACACCGTCTCCGCCTCCGGGGCGGCCCGCGCTCGGCGGCCGTTGGCGCGATCTCGCGGCGCCGGGTGTCGCGGCCGTGCTCGCGGCGATCTACGTCATCGTCTCGCCCGCCACCCACGACCTCGCCGCGCACCTGTTCCGCGCGCAGCTCTTCGCGCAGCAGGGCTTCGGCCTGTGGAACAACGACTGGTACGGCGGCCACCACATCCTCGGCTACAGCGTCCTGTTCCCGGCGCTGTCGGCCCTGCTCACCCCGCAGCTCGCCGCCGCCCTCGCCGCGCCCCCCACGGCGGCGCTGTTCGCGGTGCTGACCCGGCGGCACTTCGGCCCGCGCGCCTGGGTCGGCGCGCTCGTCTTCGGCGCCGCGACCGCCATCGACCTCTACACGGGGCGCCTCGCGCTGGCGGTCGGGATCCTGCCGGGGCTGGGCGCGATCGTCGCGCTGGACCGCGGCCGCTCGGGCACGAGCGCGGCGCTCGCCTTCCTGGCCGCCCTGTTCAGCCCGGTGGCGGCGCTGTTCGTCGCCATCGCCGCAGCGGGCCACGCGCTCGGCGCGCTGCTCACCCACCGGCGGCTCGGCCCTGCGCTCCCGGGCGCCGGCACCGCGGCGGCCGCGCTGGCGCCCGTGGTGGCGCTCGCCATCGCCTTTCCGGAGGGCGGGACCGAGCCGTTCGCGTTCGGGACGCTGTTGCCGCTGCTCGTCATCTGCGTGGCGGCGCTCTTCGTCACCCCGCGCGAGAGGGTGACCCTGCGCGCCGGGATCGCCGTCTACGCGATGGCCACGCTGATCATCTTCGTGATCCCCTCCCCCATCGGCAGCAACGCCGATCGCCTGGGCACGCTGCTGGCCGCGCCGCTCGCGGCGCTGCTGTGGTGGGGGCGGCGGCCCGTGCTGCTGGCGCTGTGCGCGGCGCCGCTGCTGTACGTCGGCTGGCAGGCGCCGTTCGCCGACGTCTCCGCGTTGGCCGGCGATCCCAGCACCAGCGTCGCCTACTACCAGCCGCTGCTGCACTTCCTCAAGGCCCAGCCGGGCGGCCGCCACCACGCCTTCCGGATCGAGATCCCCTTCACCAACTCCCACTGGGAGGCCGATCGCGTGGCCCCCACGATCCCGCTGGCCCGCGGCTGGGAGCGCCAGCTCGACCGCGCGCAGAACCCGGTGTTCTATGGGGGCCATCTCACGGCCGCCGGCTACGAGCGCTGGCTGCACGCCAACGCCATCCGCTACGTCGCCCTGCCCGACGCCGTGCTCGATTTCTCGGCCGGCCAGGAGGCGACGCTGATCGAGGCCGGGCAGCCCTACCTGCGACCGGTGATGCGCTCGGCGCACTGGCGCGTCTATGCCGTGGTGCACCCGACCCCGCTCGCGCAGGGGCCCGCCACGGTGCGCGCGATGGGTTCTGACTGGGTGCAACTCCAGGCCCGGCGCCCCGGGACTGTGCTGCTGCACGTCCACTTCACGCCCTACTGGGCGCTGACCGAAGGCGCGGGCTGCGTGACGAGTGCGGGCGACGTCACCCGGCTGACCCTGCACCGTGCCGGTCCGGTGCGACTGTCGATCCGATTTTCGGTCGGACGCATTCGCGCCACCTCGCCGCGCTGCACGTAGGCCGCCCTCTCCGGCGCCTAACGGGACCCAGACACCCGCCTCTATAAGATTTTCATAACCTCGATGCAGCGGCGACTCAGACAGACGGAGGCGCGGGTGCTACCGCGCGGATGGGGTGACGTCCTTCGGCAGCTGTCGCTGTTCGTCGGTGCCTACCTGCTTTACCAGCTCGTCCGGGGCTTGGTGGACGGCAACGACGTGGCCAAGGCGACGTGGAACGCCTACAAGGTGATCAGCCTCGAGCAGGCGCTGCACGTATTCGTCGAGCCCGGCATCCAGACGTGGGTGGCGCACAAGACATGGCTGGTGGACATCGTCGATTCCAGCTACCTCAATGCCCACTACGTCGCGACGATCGGCGCGCTGGTGTGGGTCTACCTGCGCCGTAACGACTCGTTCTACTTCGTACGCAACATGTTCATGCTGGCGATGGCATTCGCGCTCGTCGGCTACGCGCTGTACCCGACCGCGCCGCCGCGGCTCATGCCCGAGTGGGGCTTCACCGATTCGATCCAGCAGTTCACCGGAATCACGGTGGAGCACGGGCCGACCAGCGCCCTGCTCAACCTCTACGCCGCCATTCCCTCCATGCACGTGTGCTTCTCGCTGATGATCGGCTGGCCCATGGCCCGCCTGGTCAAGCACCGGCTGGCAGCGGTGGCGTGGGCGCTGTACCCGCTGTTCATCACCTTCGTGGTCATCGCCACCGGAAACCACTACATCACCGACGCCGTTCTGGGCGCTGTGACCGCCCTGGCGTCGGCGGTGCTGTCCAAGGAGTTGCTGGCTCGGGCCAGGCCCGACGCCTGGGCCTTCGGGCAAGCAACCGCGTAAACGCCTAGGCTGTTGTCGCGGATGGCGTCGCCAAGCTCCCCTCCCCGGCCGCATGAGCCGCGCCAGCGCCGTCCCCGGTCGGCGCGCGCGGGACGGACGGGGCCACGCACTCAGGAGCTCATGCGCGAGCGGCTCATCGAGAGCCGGCTCACTCCCAATGCCATCTCGCTCACGGGGTTCGCGCTCAACCTCGCCGCAGCCGCACTGGTCGTCGACCGGATGTTCTTCCTGGCCGGCGTCGCCTTCATCGTGGGGTCGATCATGGACACGCTCGACGGCCGCTACTCGCGGATGTCGGGCAAGGGGACGCCGTTCGGCGCCTTCCTGGACTCAACGCTTGACCGGCTGGAGGAGGGCATCGTGCTCACCGCCGTCGCCGCCTACTTCGCCGCCCGCCACAACCAGGTCGCGGTCGCGGCCGTGGTGATCGCGGTGCTCGCCTCGCTGATGGTGTCCTACACCCGCGCCCGGGCCGAGGCGTTGGGCGTTGAGTGCAAGGTCGGCCTGGCCACCCGCCCCGTCCGCGTGGTGATCCTCTCCATCGGACTGGTCTTCGCGCGGGGCGCCTCGCTGGGCAACTTCGGGCTGCTGGCGCCTGCGGTCTACGTGCTCGCCGCGCTCAGCCTGGTGACGGTCGTCCAGCGGATCTGGCACGTGCGGGGCGAGCTGATGCGCGCGCAGGAGCCCGAGTAGTCCGCACGCCACCTCGCCGCGCCCAAGTAGACCGAGCGGTATCCTGGGCTCCGTGAGCACGACCTACGGCGGACAGGGCCGCGGCCGGGGCGCCCGGGAACGCATCCTCGCCGCGGCGCGCGAGGTCTACTTCCGCCGCGGGATCAACGTCACCGGCGTGGCGGAGCTGTGCGCGGAGGCGCGGGTGTCCAAGCGGACGCTCTACCAGCAGTTTGCCAGCAAGGATGAGGTCATCACCGCGTACCTGGCCGACCTCGCGGCCGACCCTGCCCACCCGGCCAACGCGGTCCTGCGCCGCCAGGACCTCGCCCCCCGGGCGCGGCTGCTGGAGCTCTACGGCACCCTGACCGAGGGGCCGCGGCCCCTGCGTGGCTGCCCGTTCGTCAACGCGGCCATCGAGCTGTCTGACCCGGAGCATCCGGCCCGGCAGGTCATCGCCACCTACAAGGAGGAGTTCTCCGAGCGCCTCTCCTCGGTAGCCCGCGAGGCCGGCGCCCGCGGCTCTGACCGCGTCGGCCCCCAACTCGCGCTCCTCTACGACGGCGCCGCGGCGCGGGTGGCGCTCTTCAACAGCCCCCAGCCCGCCTCCGAGGCCCAGGCCCTCGCCGCCGCGCTCCTGCGCGGCGTGATGGACTGACCCGCGTCCACCTGCCGCCAGCACTCCTCCCGCTACCTGCTAGAAGTAAACTTATAAGTTTACTTAGCGGAACGGGTCGCCCCCGGCGGATCGCGATGGAAACCGATTGGTGTACATAAACGTGTAACCGAACGGGCGGTTGTGGCATACCTATAGGCGGTGCCCGCCGGCATTGTGAGCGGGCCGCGACTTTGAGAGAAGGGACACCTCACGTGACCACCACCAACGGTTCCTCCAACGGCGCCGCGCGTCACCAGCACGAGAAGGTCCGCGTCGCCATCATCGGCGTGGGCAACTGCGCGAGTTCGTTCGTGCAGGGCGTGCAGTACTACCAGGACGCCGACCCGGCCCAGCAGGTGCCGGGGCTCATGCACGTCGATCTCGGCGGCTACCACGTGCGTGACATCGAGTTCTCCGCTGCCTTCGACATCGACGCCGACAAGGTGGGCAAGGACCTGTCAGAGGCGATCTTCGCCGGCCAGAACAACACCCTGAAGCTGGGGGACGACATCCCCAAGCTGGGCGTCGAGGTCATGCGCGGCATGACCCACGACGGTCTGGGCCGCTATCTGAAGGAGAAGATCACCAAGGCGCCCGGCCCCACCGCCGACATCGTCGAGGTGCTCAAGGACACGCGCACCGACGTCGTCGTCTCCTACCTCCCGGTCGGTTCTGAGCAGGCCACCAAGTGGTACGTGGAGCAGATCCTGGAGGCCGGCTGCGGCTTTGTGAACTGCATCCCGGTGTTCATCGCGCGCGAGGATTACTGGAACAAGCGCTTCAAGAAGGCCGGCCTGCCGATCATCGGCGACGACATCAAGTCCCAGGTCGGCGCCACCATCGTCCACCGCGCCCTCGCGCGGCTGTTCCACGACCG
>DASXCN010000075.1:0-3999 GCA_036491155.1 Solirubrobacteraceae bacterium
AGCGAGCGGTACGCCGACGAGCGGCCGTTGGGGTTGCGGAAGTACCAGTTGCCGCCGACATCGTCGCTGGCCTCCAAGCACGTGTGGTCGGCCCCCCAGTCGCGCAGCGCCTTGGCGGTCGCCAGGCCGCTGACTCCGGCGCCAATCACGCACACACGCATGGCAGTGGGCATGCGGGCAGTCTACGTCGCGGCGGCCCTCACCAGGGCAAGCTTGTCGGCGCGGCTCAGTCGCTTGATCCGCGCCTCCTCACGCCGGGCGGCGGTACGGTCCGGCATGGGGATCGCCAGTTCGAGGTCGACCGGGAGGCGGCTCGCCGTGTAGCGACTGGCGACGCCGGCGCGGTGGCGCGCCAGCCGGCGCTCGAGGTCCACGGTCCAGCCCGTATAGAGGGAGCCGTCGCGGCAGCGCAGCAGGTAGACCCAGGCGTCGGTCATGCGCAGAGCTTCGTCGCGCCATCGGTCAGACCTGCGGTCGCCGGGAGTTATGATCGAGGGGCGCGTCAGGGCGTACCCGGTCCGCGGAAAGGGCGAAGCCCACCTGAGTGAATAGATGGACTCGTTGCCGGTTGCAGGTGTCTCCTTTCCGGCCCGAGGATGCGGACACCGGGCCCAGGTGAAAGGAGGCCTCAGTGCCACCCCGCGGTCTTCCAGGCAACGCCAATCTCGAGCAGCTCCGCAACGGCGCCAAGTCTTTTCAGCGGGCGGTGCGCGCCGGTGACGCCGGCGCCGCCGAGGTCGTGCGCGAATTCCACCCCCGCTTCCCTGACGCCCAGCCCGGCTCGCCACCGCTGGACGGGTTCACCCGCGCCGATGCCCAGCTCGTCGTGGCGCGCAGCTTCAACTTCCCGAGCTGGCCGAAGCTCAAGACCTATCTCGAGACGGTGTCCGCCTACGCGCGCTCGCCCCATGAGCAGCCCGTGGGCGGACCCCTCGACACCGAAGCTGAGCGCGCCGACGAGTTCCTGCGGCTGGCCTGCCTGAACTACGGCAACGACGACCCGGCGCGGCAGCAGCGCGCGGCGGAGTTGCTGGCCGCGCACCCCGAGCTGGCCTCGGCCAGCATCTACACCGCCGCGGCGGCCGGCGATGCCGAAGCGGTCAGCCGGTTCCTTACCGGCGACCCGTCCGCGGCCAACCTCCCGGGCGGCCCGTTTGACTGGGCGCCATTGCTCTACGTGACCTACAGCCGCGTCGGCGATCGGCCCCTCGGACCCGCCGCGGTGCAGGTGGCGCGGCTGCTGCTGGACGGCGGAGCCGACCCCAACGCCGGGTACCTGTGGGAGGGCCTCTCGCCGCCGTTCACCGCGCTGACCGGCGCATTGGGCTCGGGCGAGGATGACCCGCCGGCGCCTGAGCACGGGCTGGCGTTGGCCCGGTTGCTGCTCGAGCGTGGCGCGGACCCCAACGACTCGCAGACGCTCTACAACGAGGCGGAGGACTCCTACGACGGATGGATCGAGCTCCTGCTGGAATTCGGTCTCGGCACCGGTGACGGGGGACCCTGGCACCGGCGGCTGGCACCGGCGCTGGAGAGCCCCCGCGACATGCTCGCGGACGCGCTCAAGGCGGCGGCGGGCAAGGGCTTCGCCCATCGGACACGGCTGCTCCTCGATCACGGCGCCGCCCCCAACGGCTACGGCACGCGCCATCCCATCTACCAGGGACGCGGCGCCCTGGAGGAAGCGGCGCTATTCGGACATCCGGAGATCGTGGCCATGCTGGAGGCGGCCGGCGCGCGCAACGAGCTCGACCAGACCGATGTGTTCATCTGCGCGGCCACGGCGGGCGATCGGTCTCGCGCCGAGGAGTTGCTCCGCGGCGATCCGTCGTTGCGCGAGCGCGCCATCGCGCGGCGGCCCGAACAGATCGTCCGCGCCGCAGCAGCCGACCGTCTGGAAGCGGTGGCGTTCCTCATCGAGCACGGCTTCGACGTGAACGCCATCGACCGGACGACGCCGCTGCACGTCACCGCGCTGCACGAGGCCGCGCGGCGGGGAAGCCTGGCCATGCTCCGGCTGCTGGTGGAGCACGGCGCCAACCCCAACCTCCGGGACTCGGGCTACGACGCCACCCCTGCCGGGTGGGCCGAGCATTTCGGTCAGCGCGAGGCCGAGGATTACCTGCGCGCATTGGAGGCGCCGGCCGGGTGAGCCCCGAGCGCTTCGCCTGGCTGGACGGGCGGCGGTCAGACCAGCCCGTCAGGTCGCTGCCGGCTGTCTCGCCTCGGCCACCGCGATGCCACGCGCGGCCACGGGCGCTGACTGGACGATCGACGTCGTCGTCTGCCCGTAGGCGGCGAAGCGGTCGATGACCTCCTCCAGGTGCTCCACCGAGCGGACGTGCGCGGTCATGATGTAGCAGTCCTCGCCGGTGATCCGGCGGCAGTCCACCACCTCGGGCGTACGCTGGGCCAGCTCCGCGACCTGATGTAGCTGGCGCGGCGCGGGGCGGATGCGAACGACGGCCGTGAGGCTGAAGCCGAGCGCGCGCGGATTGAGCTCCGCGTGGTAGCCGAGGATGACCCCCTCCTGCTCGAGTCGCGCCAGGCGCTCGGCCACCGCGGGCGACGACAGGCCCACGCGGCGACCCAACTCGGCCAGGCTGAGGCGCGCGTCGGCCTGCAGCTCTGTCAGCAACCGTAGGTTGACAGCGTCAAGTAGCGCGCCACCTTCGGCGTTTCGGCCATTACGCCTTCGATTCTCAGGCACAGCGGCCATCTTACCTGGTGTTTGCCATGGACACCGAGGTGGCCGGGGCGCCAACCTTGACCGGTGCCCACCGATGCGACGCCCGTGCGACGAGTGGCCTCCGCAGAGGTGCCGCCGCACGTGTACTTCATCGTCAGCGCGGTCTTTCACTACCTCGGCCCGTCGTTCGCGGTGCTTCTCTTTGCCCGGGTGCAGGTCCTGGGCGTCGCCTGGCTGCGAATCGCCTCGGCAGCGGTCATCTTCGCGGCGTGGCGGCGGCCCTGGCGCGCCTTCGGGCGGCTGGGCAGCGACGGACGGCGCCTGCTCGTCGCCTGGGGCGTGGTGCTTGCGGTCATGAACGCCTGCTTCTACTCGGCCATCAGCCGCCTGCCGTTGGGCACGGTGTCGGCGATCGAGTTCCTGCCGGTGATCCTGCTGGCGGCGATCGGGGCGCGCTCCGCACGCAACCTGCTCGCGCTGGCGCTCGCCGTCGGCGGCGTGTACCTGCTCACCGACATCCGGCTGGCGGGCGCCGCCCTGGGGTTCGCGTTCGCGTTCGCCAACGCCGTCCTCTTCGCGGTCTACATCGTGCTGGCCGACCGCGTGGCCAAGCATCGGGCGTTGAGCGGGATCGACGGTCTGGCCGCCGCCATGCTCATCGCCGCGGTCGTGGTGACGCCGATCGGCGGCTGGCAGGCGGCACGGGTGTTCGGAGACCCGGTGGTGCTACTGGCCGGCATCGGGGTCGGGGTGTCATCCTCGGTGATCCCCTACGTCACCGACCAGCTGGCCATGGCGCGCCTGCCGCGCGCGACCTACGCGACGATGGTCGCGCTGCTGCCGGCGCTGGCCACGGTGATCGGCATCGTCGTGCTGACGCAGATCCCCACCTGGGTCGAACTGGCGGGACTCGCTCTCGTGGTGACGGGCGTGGGCCTGCACCGCCCGCAGTCGGGCGCTACGAGCTAAGCGAGGCCTCGGGCCGCCGGGGCTCGAACAACTCGATCGGGTTGCCCGACGGATCCTCGACCAGGATCTGCGCGGAGCCGACGCCGGTGACGATGTCGTTGCGAAAGCGGGCACCCTCGCCGCGCAACCGCTCCACGGTCTCGGACAGATCCGCCACCTCGAGCATGATCCGGTTCCACCCGCCCGGGCCCTGCGTCGTGCCGTCGGGCATCGGGCGCGAGCCGCCGCCGTGATGGTCGGCGGGGACGGGAGAGGCGAGCACCAGGCGCAGGTCGCCGCGGGTGAGCATCGCGAACGCCGGGTCGGGGAACATCAGCACCTCGAAGCCGAGCCGCTGGGTA
>DASXCN010000076.1:0-12374 GCA_036491155.1 Solirubrobacteraceae bacterium
GGCCTGTGGACGGCATACGAGCTCAAGCGGGCCGAGCCAGGCCTCGTCGTCGTGGTGATGGAGGCGCGCCAGGTCGGCTTCGGGGCCTCAGGACGCAACGGCGGCTGGGTGCTGGGCAAGATCTCCGGGTCGGCGGACGCCTGGCGGACGCGAGGCGGACCCGACGCTCCCCGGGCGATGGTCCGCGCCATCCAGCAGACCGTCGAGGAGGTCGGCGCCGTCGTCGCGTCGGAGAACATCGAGTGCGACTTCAAGCACGGCGGCACCGTGACGGTTGCTCAGACCGACACGCAGCTGGCGCGCCTGCGTGAGATGGCCGAGGCGGAGCGCCGCGACGTCGGGGAGGACCTCGCCTGGCAACTGCTCGACGCCGACGCGATCGCCACGCGGATCAACGTCGACGGGGCGCGCGGTGCGCTGTACACCCCGCATTGCGCCCGGGTGCAGCCCGCCAAGCTCGTGGACGGCCTGGCCGCCGCCGTCGAGCGCTCGGGCGTGACGATCTATGAGTCCAGCCCGGTCCGGACCGTCGAGCCGGGCCTGGCCGTGACCAAGGGGGGAGACGTGCGCGCCCGCTACGTGCTGCGGGCCACCGAGGGCTACACCGCGGACATGCCAGGCGAGCACCGCGCGCTGCTGCCCATGAACAGCTCCATGATCGTCACCGACCCGCTGCCCGACGGCGAGTGGGCCCGGATCGGCTGGGACAGTGCCGAGACGATGCTGGATGGCTCTCACCTCTACACCTACTCCCAGCGCACCGCCGATGGGCGGATCGCCATCGGCGGGCGGGGCGTGCCGTACCGGTTCGGTTCGCGCACCGACCGCGAGGGGCCGGTACCGCATCGCACGATCCACGAGCTGCGCGCCCGGCTGATCTCGCTGTTCCCGTCGCTGGCAGGAGTGCGCGTCGCGCGGGCCTGGCACGGGATCCTGGGCGTCTCGCGTGACTGGTGCCCGACGGTGGAGCTGGATCCCGTGACCGGACTCGGGTCCGCGGGCGGGTACGCGGGGGAGGGGGTGGCGGCGAGCAACCTCGCGGGGCGGACCCTGCGCGATCTCGTGCTGGGGCGCGAGACCGACCTGACGCGGCTGCCGTGGGTGGGCAACCCGCCGCGCAACTGGGAGCTCGAGCCGCTGCGCTTCGTCGGCGCGCGAGGCATCTACACGCTGTATCGCCTCGCCGATCGCCAGGAGCGCGTCCGCGACCATGAGTCGCGGATCGCCGGCCTCGCCAACCGGATCGCCGGTCGTTAGCGGCGCCGCCGGCGCTGTCGCCGGCCCCGGCGCTGGGTGCGCACGATGCCGCTGAGGAAGACCGTCGCCACGAGCGCGGCCTGGGTGGCGTGCTCGCGCAGCCAGCCCGGCGCCTGCCGCGATCCGGGGTGCGGGTGCCGCTGCAGGGTCTCGGGCTCAACCTCAGCATGAGAGTCCGGCCCGTGTCCCTCAGGTGTGCGCTGAGGGTGAGCTCTCGCAGTGACCCCCATCGCCGCCAGGATGTTGGCGGCCATCTCGTGAAGTGAGGCATCCTCGACATCGGCCCGCGCCCGGGGTGGAGTGGCGGCGCGCGCCCAGGGTGGAGTGGCGGCGCGGCGCTCGGCCGGGGTGGGGGTACCGCGGGGCGGACGGGTGGCCGCGGCCATCGGGACGACCGGCCGCGTGGGCTGAGGCGCGGCGGCCGCGGGGTGCAGGCGGCGCCGGACCTCGGGCAGCGCGAGCAGCGCCGCCGCGGAGAGCAGCGCCAGCAGTGCCGCGACGACCACGCCGCTGACCGAGGAGCCGGTCTCGGCCTGCTCCACGGTGCGGCGCGCGGAAGGCAACGGGCCGAGCGCTCGCCCACCCCGACGGGCCCTGGAAGCGTGGACCGCACTCAGGCTGGCCCTTGGAGAGGACGCGGACGGCGTCGCGCCCGGATGCGAACCGGCAGGCGTCGAGGTGCCGGTCGCGGCGGACGACCCCGCCACGACCATGCCGGGGGACCCGGCGCAGCCGGTGGCGGCGCTGCGCCGCAGCGCGCCCATCGCCCGGCGCTCGAGCGTGGCCTCGCGCCGCGGGCTGAGGCGCAGGATCCGGGCGGCCGCTGCCGCGCTACGAGCCGGTCCGCTTAGACCGGCCCGCAGCGCCAGCAGACGGCGTGCCCCCATTTGGAGAACTCCCAGACAGCTGTGCAGCCGGGCCACGAGGCGGCGCAGCCGCCGGCTCTCACGCGCTGCGGCGGTGGGTCGCGCAGCGCCGGAGCGATGACCCGGAGTCCGGGCGCGGCTGCTCGCCGAGGACGCGCGTGCGGTGCCCTCGGCCGTGTCAGGCGTGGCGCTGGCCCCGGCGGCTGGGCCGGCGCCGGCGGCTGGGCCGGCTCCAGAGGCGGCGCCGGCGGGCGCGGCTGCGTCTGGGTCCGGAGCGGCGGAGGCGGGGTCCTCCGGCGCCCCGGACGTTTGCGCGCTGCCCGTGGCCCCACCCGCGAGCGCGGAAACCTTCGAGGCCGTGCTGCGCACCGGCGCGGCGGCCGACGGGCCGCCGACCGCCGGCGTGCTCACCGAGGGCACCGTGATCACGGGCGTGGATACCGGGGGCGTGGTCACCGACGGGACGCTGACCGTCGGCGCTGCCGCGGTCACGGTGGGCGTGGTGACCGACGGGGTGGTCACGCGCGGCGTGGTCACCGACGGCGTCGTGCCCACGGGTGTGCTCACCGAGGGCACGGTCACCGAGGGCACCGTCGCCGCCGGTACCGTCAACTGGGGTGCGGCCACAGCCGCGGCGTGGCCGGGCAGCACGGCCGCTGTGCCGGCGAGCGGCGAGGCCACCAACACCCCGAGGGCCGCCGCCGCGATTCCCACCACCACACCCTGTCTGGTCCCCATGGCGGCTGAAACGCCCGCCCTTCACCAAACTTGCGTATTCCTGCAAATACCGCCCGAAAGGGCGGGACACGGCGTACCGCCGCTCAGCGGCCCCGCGCCGCGTCGGGCACGCCGATGATCAGCTGCGCCCCCACACCTCGTCAGCCACGCCAACGATCAGCTCCAGCTTGGCGCGCTCCTCGTCGATCGAGAGCTTGTTGCCCTCCTCGGTGGAGGAGAAGCCACACTGCGGCGAGAGGCAGAGCTGCTCGGAGTCGACGTACCGGGAGGCCTCCTCGATCCGGCGCTTGAGCAGGTCGCGGCCCTCCAGCGTGGGCTTCTTGGTGGTGACGAGCCCCAGCACCACCTGCTTGCCCGGCGGCACGAAACGCAGCGGCTCGAACGTGCCCGAGCGCTCGTCGTCGAACTCGAGGAAGTAGCCGTTGACGTTCAGATCGCCGAAGAGCGCCTCGGCGACGAAGTCGTAACCGCCCTCGGCCGCCCACATCGACTGATTGTTGCCGCGGCACAGGTGGGTGGTGACCACCATGTCGTCGGGCTTGGCGGCCAATGCCGTGTTGATGTTGGCGATGTACTGCTCATGCAGGTGGTCGGGGTCGCCACCGATCTGCTGGATGTGCCGGCGCTGGGACGGGTCGTTGACGTAGGCCAGGCTGGTGTCGTCGAGCTGGAGGTAGCGGCAGCCCAGCTCGTATGCGCCGGTCACCTGCTTGGCGTACGCGTCGGTCAGGTCGCTCCAGAACAGGTCGAGCTCAGGGTACGCCGACTCGTCGATCGAGGAGTTGCCTCCGCGGTAGTGGACCATGCTGGGGGAGGGCACGGTCAGCTTCGGAGTCTGCTGGGCCGAGGCGTTATCGCGCAGGAACGCGAACGCCTCGGCGAAGATCGTGTCGGCCAGGCCCACCTTGCCGCTCACCCGCATGGCCGGCGGCGCATAGTCGAACTCGCCCTCCTCGCTGCGGAACTGCACGTGCAGCGAGGAACCCGCGACCTGCTCGATGCCGTCCAGGGAATAGATGAAGTCCATGTGCCACGACGTGCGGCGAAACTCACCGTCGGTCACGGTCCTCAGCCCCGCGGCGCGCTGGAGCTCGATCACGCCGCGGATGGCGTCGTCCTCGGTCGCGCGCAGCGCCGCCGCGTCGATCCGGCCCGCCTTGAAGTCGGCCCGCGCGCGCGCCAGCTCCGGCGGGCGCAGCAGGCTTCCGACATGGTCAGCACGGAACGGGGGCTTCTCACGCGAGGCCATCTCAGACACTCTCCTTCTCGCAGTCGCAAGACGCGCGATTCAAGCAGAGGCTCAGGCCCAGCTAGGCTCGGCGCATGGTCGCTCGCTACCGGTCAGTCCTGTCGGTCCCCGGGTGCGGGCGCGTGCTCGCGACCGCCCTGATCGCGCGGCTGCCGCAGGGGATGACCTCGCTGGGCATCCTGCTGCTCGTCCGGGCCCACACGGGCTCCTACGCCGCGGCGGGGATCGCGGTGGGCGCCTATGACTTCGCCACCGCCGCCGGCGGCCCGCTGGTGGGCCGGCTCGTCGATCGCTTCGGCCGGCGACGGGTGCTGGGTCCCGGAGCGGCGCTGCAGACGCTGGTGCTCGTCGCGCTCGTGCTGGCCGCCCAGGCCGGTGCCGGCGCCGGGCCGCTGGTGGCGCTATCGGCCCTCGCGGGGGCGCTGTGGCCGCCAATCGCGCCGTCGGTGCGCGCCCTGCTGCGCGACCTGGTCCGCGACGCCAAGGTGCGCGAGACCGCCTATGCGCTGGAATCGGTCGTCCAGGAGCTCGTGTGGATCACCGGTCCGCTCGTCGTCGCCGGCGTGATCGCGTTCGCCTCGCCGGCAACCGCGGTCCTGCTCAGCGGCGTGGTGAGCGTGTGCGGCACCATGCTGTTCATCAGCTCGCCCGCCGCACACGGCCGGGGATCGGGCGAAGCGCGTCACGAGCGCGCGCGGGTACTGGCCGTCCCGGAGCTCCGCGCGATGCTTGGCCCCATCTTCCTCAACGGCGTGGCCATCGGCACCATCGCCGTCGGCCTGCCGGCCCTCGCGCTGCACGCGGGGTCGCGGCCGGCGTCGGGGCTCATGCTCGCGCTGTGGAGCGTCGGCAGCATCGCCGGCGGCCTGTGGTACGGGTCACGCGACTGGAATGCGTCACTCACCGCTCGCTACCGGGCGCTGCTCTGGACGGGCGTGATCTGCATGGCGCCGTTGATCGCGGCCCGCACCATCCCGGAGGGGCTGGTCGGCGCGATGCTGGCCGGGTTGGTCATCGCCCCGGTCTTCTCATGCCAGTACACGCTGATCGGCCGGATGGTGCCCGCAGGGGTCGAGAACGAGGCGTTCACATGGGTCTCGTCGGCTCTGGTCGGCGGTCTGGCGGTCGGGTCGGCCGTGGGCGGCGGCGCCGTGTCGGCCGCCGGGGTGGGCGCCCCGTTCGTGCTCGCGGTGATGGCGATGGGGCTCGCGGCGCTGTCGGCGCTCCGCATGCCCGCCGGGGCGGAGCAGCCCGTCGGCTGACCCGCGCGCGCGGCCGAGGCCGTGGTCTAGATCTCGCGGACGACGCGGCCGGGGTTGCCCACGCAGAGATGTCGCGGCGGGACGTCGCGCAGCACCACGCTGCCCGCGCCCACCACCGCTCCGGCGCCGATGGTGACCCCTGGGCAGACGATGACGCCCGCCGCCAGCCACGCGCCGTCCTGAACGACGACCGGCTCGGCCCATTCGAGCTGGGAGCGCCGCTCGACCGGATCCAGCGGGTGAGTGGGTGTCACCAGCTGCACCGCGGGGCCGATCTGGACGTCGTCGCCGATGTGCACCGGGGCGGAGTCCAAGATGACGACGCCGAAGTTCAGAAACGTCCGGGCGCCGATGACGATCTGGTAGCCGTAGTCGCATTGGAACGGCGAGAGGATCTCGGTCGAGTCGCCGATCGCTCCCAGCAGCGAGCGCAGGATCTCCTCGCGGGCGAACGGCTCGTCCACGCTGGTGGCGTTGAGCTGCTCGGTGAGCAGCCGGCAGCGGTGACGATCCTCCAGCAGCTGAGGATCGTCGGCCAGGTAGGGCTCGCCGGCCAGCAGCCTGTCCTTGTGCGAAGGCATGCCGTCCGCAAGGTCAGAACCGGACGATCTTCAGCGTCCCCGTCACGCGTGGGAACGCGTTCTTGGTGTAGGAGCTCGTGCTCTCGAAGGTGACCTTGTAGGAGTCCTTCTTGGGGTGGCCGCCGGGGACCAGCAGCGCCTTCTGCTTGAGCATCCCGCACGGCCCCTGGGCCTTGGCGAACTTGGTCCGTCCCACCACCTTCTTGCTCAGGTAGTAGCCGTAGATGTGCTTGCCGGGCACGAACCCCGAGAAGCTGAACGTCACCTTCTGCTTGGCGACGTTGGGGACGCTGCTGGGGTGGGCCATGATGGCGAGGTTCGCCGAGCGGACCTTGATGGCGGCGGTCGTCTGCGTGCCGTCGGCATTGTTGGCGGTGGCGTTGAGCGTGGTCGTCTTCATCGCCGGGCCGGTGGTGGCCAACGTGGGAGCCTGAGCCGGGATCGACACGTTTCCGGCGGCATCCGCGACCGCGCTGGTCACCGTCGTCCCGCCGATCAGCTGCACCGTGGCATCGGGCTCGAAGCCGGTGCCGCTGATGAGCATCGCGGCGCCCTGGGCCTGGTTGGCGTTGACATAGCACGCCTTGTTGGCGGTCAGCGTCGCGGCCGATGCCTGGGCTGCCATCGCGCCGACGGTCGGCAGCACGCAGCACGCGGTGACGGCGATGCCCGCCAGTCGTCGGTGAGATCTCGTCATGGGGATTCTCCTGTCGTGTCAGTGAGCACGCGCTGATCTGCACTGGCCTGGGGAGCCACGCGTGGTGTCCGCCCTACGGGTTTGAACCTAATGTCACCCTAACCCGGACTCCTAAACCCGCGCGGGGTCGCGGAGTTGCTGCGGTGAGGTCCGGGGCCATCGCCGTCGGGCACATCTGGCACGCGACCGCGTTGACGCCGCTGACCTGCATCTGATATATCACGGCGATGGCCACCACCGAATCGAGGCAGCTCCCCTCCCGCCAGCGAATCGTGATCATCGGCGCGGGCATCGTGGGCAACAGCGTCGCCTATCACCTCTCGCGGCTGGGCGAGACCGAGATCACGCTCCTGGACAAGGGGCCGCTGCCCAACCCGGGCGGCTCCACCGGACACGCGTCCAACTTCATCTTCCCGGTCGACCACTCCAAGGAGATGACGGCGCTGACCAAGGAGAGCATGCGCCAGTACAAGGAGCTCGATGTCTACCTCGAGTGCGGCGGGATCGAGGTCGCGCGCACCGAGGCGCGCATGCAGGAGCTGGACCGGCGCATGGTGTCGGCCAAGACCTGGGGGATCGAGCCCACATCGCTGGTCACGCCCGCGCAGATCAAGGAGCTCGTCCCCTTCATCGACGAGTCGCTGCTGCTCGGGGGCTTCTACACCCCGGGGGCGGGAGTGGTGGATTCCCTGCGCGCGGCGACGATCATGCGCGAGCGGGCGGTGGAGGCGGGGATGACCGTGGCCGCCAACACCGAGGTGCTGGGGCTCGACGTCGAGCACGGTCGCATCCGGCGGGTGCGCACCGACCGCGGCGACATCGAGTCCGACCGCGTGATCATCGCCTGCGGTTGCTGGAGCCCGCGCATCGCCGCCATGGCGGGCGCGCGCATCCCGCTCAGCCCCGCGGTGCACCAGATGATCGACATCGGCCCGGTGGAGCGCTTCCAGGACGCCAAGACGCTCGTCGACTACCCGATCGTCCGCGACATGGACACCAACATGTACGAGCGCCAGGATGGCGGCGGGCTGGAGATCGGCTCCTACGCCCACCGCCCGATCATGATCGACGCCGACGAGATCCCGTCGATCGAGGAGTCGGCGCTCAGCCCCACCGAGCTCCCCTTCACCCAGCAGGACTTCGAGCTGCAGATGGAGCAGGCGCTCGAGCTCATGCCCGAGATCGTGGGCGACGAGTCGGTCGGCGTGCGCTACGCCATCAACGGCCTGCTCTCCGTGACCCACGACGGGCTGCCGCTCCTGGGCGAGACGCCCGAGGTGGCGGGGCTGTGGAGCGCTGCTGCGATCTGGATCAAGGAGGGCCCGGGCGCCGGCAAGACCGTCGCGGAGCTGATGGTTCACGGCGAGTCGGTGATCGACGTCTACGAGTCCAACATCGCGCGCGCCTATTCGCACCAGAAGACCAAGACCCACATCCGGGCGCGGGTCAACGAGGGCTTTAACAAGATGTACGGGATCGTCCACCCGTCAGAGCAGTGGGAGTCCGACCGTCGCGTCAAGCTCTCGCCCTACTACGAGCGTGAGCAGGAACTCCAGGCGGTCTTCTATGAGGCGGCCGGCTGGGAGCGCCCTCAGTGGTATGAGTCAAACGCGCCGCTGCTGGAGGAGTTCGCCGACCGGGTCACGCGGCGCGAGGCCGAGTGGGAGTCGCGCTGGTGGAGCCCGATCATCAACGCCGAGCACCTCGCCCTGCGCGAGCGCGCCGGCTACACCGACCTCACCGCGTTCGCCATCTTCGACGTCACCGGGCCGGGGGCGCTGGAGGCGGTGCAGCGCATCGCCATGCGCCAGATGGACGTCGCCGTGGGGCGGGTCGTCTACACGCCGGTGCTGACACCGTCGGGAGGCTTCAAGGCCGACCTGACGATCATGCGCATGGCCGACGACGTGTTCCGCGTCGTCACCGGCGGCGCCTGGGGAATGTCGGATCTCAAGTGGTTCAAGGACCACCTGCGCCACGACGGCTCGGTTCAGATCCACGACCAGACCAACCAGTGGACGACGCTCGGCATGTGGGGCCCGCGGGCCCGCGACATCCTGTCGTCGGTCACCTCGGATGATGTCTCCAACGAGGGGTTCCCGTTCGCCAACTGGAGGCAGATCGAGGTCGGGCCGCTGACGGTCATCGCCAGTCGCATCTCCTATGTGGGGGACCTCGGCTGGGAGCTGTATGTCCCCATCGAGCAGGGGGCCCGGCTGTGGGACATCATCGCCGAGGCCGGCCTGCCGCACGGGGCGGTCCCCGTCGGCGCAGGGGTGTACGGCACCACCGGTCGCCTGGAGAAGTGCTACCGCGCCTATGGCGCAGAGCTCGAGGGCGAGTACAACGTCGTCGAGGCCGGGATGGCATGGGGCAGGGTCAAGGACGCCGACTTCATCGGCAAGGAGGCACACGTCCGTCACCGCGAGGAGCCCCAGGCGGTGGCGATGTGCGCGCTGACCGTCGATGACCACACGTCGAAGTCGGGGGTCAAGCGCTACATGCTCGGCTCAGAGCCGGTCCTCACCGGGGACGGCGACCCGATCACCGACGCCCATGGCCGCCGTTCATACGTGACCAGCGCGGGCGCGGGCCCCTCGATCGGCAAGCACATCCTCATGAGCTACCTGCCACCCGAGCACGCGGTCGTGGGCGCCAAGCTCCAGGTCCAGTACATGGGCGAGCGCTATCCGGTGACGGTGGCCACCAACGACTCGACCCCGGTGTTCGACCCGGAGAACGCGCGGGTGCGCTCGTGAACATCCTCGTCTGCGTCAAGCGTGTGCCGCTCACCGGCGGCAAGATCACCCTCACCGAGGACGAGCAGGCGATCCAAACCCGACACCTCGGGTTTACGGTGAGCCCTCACGAGGAGTGCGCCGCCGAGGAGGCCATCCGGCTGGTCGAGGCGCACGGCGGAGAGTCCGTGGTGCTCACGCTCGGACCCACCGAGGCCGAGGAGCAGCTACGCGACATGATGGCCATCGGGATCGACCGCGGGATCCACCTCGTCGCCGACGGCGGGGAGTGGGACTCGCAGGCCACCGCGCAGGCGATCGTCGGTGCCGTCCGCGAGGACGGGGCGGCGTTCGATCTCATCCTCTTCGGCAACGAGTCCGCGGACGCCGGCAATTATCAGGTGGCGGTGCGGGTGGCCTACGCGCTCGGGCTGCCGGTGGTCAACGGGATCAAGGTCATCAGCGTGGACGGCGCCGGCCTGCGCTGCGAGCGCGAGAGAACGTCCCACCCACCCGGGCGCGACGTCTACAGCGTCCCCACTCCCGCCGTCGTCTCGGTTCTGGAGGGCATCAACCTGCCGCGCTATCCCTCGGTCCCCGGCCGCATGCGCGCCAAGCGCAAGCCGCTGGTCGCGTCAGAGCCGGCCCGGGCGCAGCCGCGTCTTCAGATGGTGCGTCTCAGGCTGCCCGAGGGCTCGAGCAAGCAGGCCGAGGTCCTCGGCCATGGCGCCGAAGCGGCGCCCCGCGTCGTGGAGATCCTGTCCGAGATCGGGGTGATGTAGATGACCACCCTTGTCTTCATGGAGAGCGCAGGCGATGAGCTCTCCCAGCAGGCGGTGACGTTCGCCGGCGGGCTGGGCGGGGAGATTGCGGCGATCGTGTTCGATCAGGCGGAGGCCTACGCGCCCGCCGCGTGGGCCCAGACGCTCGTCGAGCTCGCCCAGGAGCGCTCCGCCGGTGCCGTGGTGGCGCCGGGTACCGATCGCGGCAACGAGGTGCTGGCCCACATCGCCGCCAAGCTCGACCAGCCGATGTCGGCCAACTGCATGAGCGTCATCCCCGGCGACCCTGCCACGGTGATCCGGATGCGCTGGGGCGGGAGTCTGCTGGAGGAGGCGATGGTCCACGGCGCGCCGCTGCTGCTCAGCGTCGCGCCCCACGCCGTGGCGGCGACGCCGGTCGCAGACGTCGAGCCGATCTCCGTGAGCGCCTCGGCATCGGAGGGCGATCGCGTGGTGCGCGTGACCGAGACCGTGCCGGCGTCGAGCGCGGGCGTGTCCCTGGCCGACGCCGACGTCGTGGTGTCGGGCGGCCGTGGGGTGGGGTCGGCCGAGGGGTTCTCGGTCATCGAGGAACTGGCCGCGCTGCTGGGCGGCGCGGTGGGCTGCTCACGCGCGGTGACGAGCGCCGGCTGGCGCCCGCACTCCGATCAGGTGGGCCAGACCGGCACCAAGATCTCCCCCGAGATCTACATCGCCTGCGGTATCAGCGGCGCCACCCAGCACATGGCGGGCTGCAAGGGCGCCAAGCGACTGCTGGCGATCAATCCCGACGGCGAGGCGTCGATCTTCGCCTCCGCCGACTACGCCGTGATCGGCGACCTGCACGAGGTCGTGCCGGCGATCTCGGCCGAGATCAGAAAGGCCAGAGGGACATAGGAGTCGCCATCTCCGCCGTCCTGCTCGCCGTCGCGCTGGCGCTGAGCGGGGCTCTGTTCACGGTCCGGGTCCGGTTCCTGGTGTCGCTGCTGCAGGCGGGCGCGCCGCTGCAGCGCACCGGCGACCGCTCGCGCCGCGCGGAGCACGAGGCCACCATCGTGCTGGGCCAGCGCAAGCTGCTCCAGCGCCTGGGCCCGGGGCTCATCCACGCCTTCATCTTCTGGGGCTTCCTCGTGTTGGGCCCGACCATCGTCATCGCCATGATCGGGATCGTTTCCAAGCACGCGACCTTCCCGTGGCTGGGCCATCAGGGCTGGTACGCGTTCCTGGTCGACCTCTTCGCGGTGCTGGTCCTCATCGGCGTGGTGTGCGCCTTGTACATCCGCAAGGTGCTGCGCCCGCGGCGCTTTGCCGGCAGCCATCTCGGCGAGGCCGACCTCATCCTCGCCCTCATCGCCACCATCGCCACCACGCTGTTGCTGTGGCACGCCACCCGCATCGCGCTGGGGCTCAACGAGTGGCCGGCGTCCTCGGCGCCGGTGTCGCACCTGCTCTCGCACCTGTTCGGCCGCGACGGCGTCACCCGGGTGCTGGAGCGCGTCTTCGTATGGGCGCACGTCCTCACCATCCTCGGCTTCCTCGCCTACCTGCCGCGCTCCAAGCACCTGCACATCGTGTCGGCCGCGTTCAACGTCTGGTTCGGGAGAACCGGTCCCCCGGGACGGCTGGAGCCGCTGCGCTTCGACGACCCGGAGATCCCCGAGGAGGACATCCGCTTCGGTGCCGGCACCGCCGCCGACCTCACCTGGAAGCAGATGCTCGACACCTACTCGTGCACCGAGTGCGGGCGCTGCCAGGATGCGTGCCCGGCGTTTGCCACCGGCAAGGTGCTCTCGCCCAAGCTGCTGATCATGGGCCTGCGCGACCAGGTGTTCGCCGACGGCGGCGCGATCGTCCAGGCGCGCGCGGGAAGCGATGGCGGCACGGGTGGTCTGGCCGCGCCGATCGATCTCACCTCCCTCGTTCCCAACGCGGTGCCCGAGGAGTCGGTCTGGGACTGCGTGACCTGCGGCGCCTGCGTGCAGGCCTGCCCGGTGTCCATCGAGCACGTCGATCACATCGTTGACCTGCGTCGCCATCTGGTGATGGTGGAGTCGAGCTTCCCCTCCGAGGCCGAGCCGATGCTGCGCGACGTCGAGCGGGCGTCCAACCCGTGGGGCAAGGCGCAGTCCGAGCGCGCCGACTGGGCCGACGGCCTGGGCGTCCGCATCCTGGAGCCGGGCGACGCCGCGCCGGAGTACCTGTACTGGGTGGGATGCGCGAGCTCA
>DASXCN010000077.1:0-2243 GCA_036491155.1 Solirubrobacteraceae bacterium
CCACGCCGGGGGACGCGGGTTGGTGGTCGGCCTGCGAGGACTGCACTCCGGCCATATCGGCGATTACATCGCCTGGTGGACCACCGGCGCTGGGCTGCTGGGGGCGGCCTGCCTGCTCGCCCTCCGCTGAGGGGGGAGAGAGATTTGACGGTGTCGTCGCCGCAGACTGGGTAAAGAGTTAATAGATGCTTGGTAGGGACGAGACGCTTATGGCGCTCACGGTTCCGTGTGCGCCCACCGCTCCGGCCGTCGTGCGTGAGGAGCTCAGCCACTTCGATGAGCTCGGGTGGGTGCTAGGCGACGTCATGCTGGTGGCCAGCGAACTGGTCAACAACGCGGTGACGCACTCTGGCGGCATGCCCCATCACGAGCTGCAGGTGCGCGCGTCGCGGCAAGCCGAGCGGCTCACCATCAGCGTCCGTGACCCGGGGCTCTCCGGATCACACGCCGACCCTAAGCCACCCGCCGACCCGCAGATGGACGGCTGGGGGCTGCAGATCGTCGACGCGCTGTCTGAGCGCTGGGGCGAGGAGCGCGGCAACGGATACCTCGTCTGGGCGGAGATCAGTCTGCCGGGCGACGCGCCTGCGCCGTCGCTCTGACCTCCCACCGCGCAAGCCGCCGCCCGCTCTAGACCTCGTCCAGGTTGGCGACGAGATCCTCGAACACGTGCGTGGCTGGGGCGCTGGGCAGCAGCCACACGCCGGTCTCGTGACGATCGAGGTATCCCTGCGCTCGCAGTCGTTTGACGGCGAGGCTGACCGTGGGGCGGCGCGAACCCGTCAGCTGCGCAAGCGAGTCATGGGTGAGCGTCAGCGGGAGCTCGGTCCCGGCGGCGGTCACCGTGCCGGTCCGGGCGGCGAGCAGCCACAGCACCGCCAGCACGCGTTGTTCCACGCGGGGAAGTTGGCAGATCACACCATGGATCGCGAGGCGATGCTGCAGGTCGGTGACCCGCCGCTGCAGGGCGATCATCAGCCCCGGCCACACCGCGGCAGCCTTGACAAAGCGGTGGTCCAGGAGGGCGAGTTGGACCTGACCCAGGGCGGTCAGCCGCGTCTCGGTTCGTGGTGATGCCGCGGAGGCGGGCCACGGCGGAAGAACGTCGCCGGTGAGCAGAAGCTCGATCATCGCGCGGTCGCTGAGGCTGGTCTGCCGGGTCAGGACGCCTTTGACCACCAGTAGGGCAAAGGTGGTGGGCGAGCCGGGGACCGTGGTCGATTCGACCGTGCCGGCCGGAAAGGAGACCGCCGTTGACCAGAGCGCGCGCAGGGCGCGCGGACGATCGGCCGCAGGGACGCTCTCGGCGAGTTCCGGGTCGGCGCTGAGCACGGAGATCCGGGAGACCGGCGTCTCGCGGCGCAGCTGGGGAGTCGGCCGCGTCGATCCGAGGACCACGTGGCCGGAGGGGGCGATGCGAGGGAGGTCGTGAACGTCGGGCACCGTTGGTCTCCGCGGACGGGAAGCAAACGGCCCGCGGGGTCACGGCAGGCCCTACCGCTCAGAATGATAGGGAACTGGGCGGCGCGGTGGCTAATCGAGATTGCCCGGGATCTCGGCCAGTAGCTCGGCGGCCAGCTCGGCGACGGTGCGCCGCGTGCGGCGCGCGCGCTGGCGCAGCTGGTTGAACGCATCCACGGCGTTGATGTTCTGGCGGCCCATGATCACGCCCACTGCGCGCTCGATGACGACCCGATGGTCCAAGGCGTGCTGGAGCTGCTCGGCCAGCCGCTCGCGCTCGCGTGTGCGCAACGCGGCCTGCAGCAGTCGCTCGATCAGCGCGGAGTAGGCCGTGAGCGCTGCCACCTCGGTCTCATCCCAGCCGTGGGGCCGATCGCGGTAGACGTTCAGCGATCCGACCGGAACCCGGTCGGCGTGCAGCGGGACGCCCAGGACCGCTCGCACCTTGGCGCTGGCGAGCTCATGCAGCTCCGGCCAGCGCTCGTCAGTGCCCATGTCGCGCGCGGTGACCGTCCGGTCGAACATGAGCGCGTCGACACAGGGACCGTGGCCGAGCCGTTGCTGGAGCACCTCCAGGAGCCTGGCGGGCTCATCGGTGGCGGCGACCGCGCTGAGCATCGAGCTGTCGTCGACGAGCATGATCCCGCAGCCCGTCGCGTCAAACAGTTGCCGCGTCGCGTCCATCACCTGCTCCAGCGCCGGCATCAGCCCGCCCTCGGCAGGGCGGTCGCGCAGTGCCGACAGGCTCCGCTCGAGCGCGGCAGGATCGATGAACCCCCCGG
>DASXCN010000078.1:0-2725 GCA_036491155.1 Solirubrobacteraceae bacterium
AGCGGCAGCAGCGCCAGCGAGCCCATCCAGTCATAGGCGCTCACGCGCGACAGCGCCCGGGGCGGGATATGGCGCACGAGCGCGGTCGCCCACCACACCTCGAACAGGGTGAAGCCCAGTCCGGCCCCGAACGCCAGTACCACCACCACGGCGAGCGGGGCCGCGGCGGCGAAGGCCAGGGTCTGGAGAGGCCAGATGAACGTAAGGAGGAGGCCGATGACCAGCGGGTGCCGCGGCCGCCACCGGAGGCCAAGCAGAGCGCCGACGACCGCGCCGCCGCCGGCGACGCTCTCGAGCACGCCGAAGACGCCGACCGACCCGTAGATCTGCTTGGAGACCAGCGGCGCCAGCGCGTACCACTGGGCGTAGGCGCACAGCACGACGACGGTGAACGCGGCGATCGTCGCCCACACCCAGGTGCGCGAGCGGACCTCACGCCACCCGGCGCGCAGGTCGGCGAGCACCGTCGCACCCTGTTGGGGCGCGTCGCCCCGCGCCCGCGGGCGGATGTGGCGCAACAGTTCGGCGCTGAGCAGGAACGTGGCCGCGTCCAGCGCGAAGGCCGCGCCGGCGCCCACCGTGAGGACCATGGCGGCGCCCAGAGCGGGTCCGACCAGGATGGCCAGGTTCTCGGTGGTCGAGGACAGCGCGCGGGCGTCCTGGATCTCGCCGTCGGGGACCGTCTGGGGCAGCAGGCCGGAGTAGGCGGGCTGAAAGAACGCCCGGGCCGCGCCGAACAGCGCCTCGATCACGATCATCTCGGGCACGCCCGCGCCACCCAGCAGGATCGACGCCGCCAGCACGCCATGTAACAGCGCCCGCGCGTAGTCGGCCGCGGTCATGATGCGATGGCGGGGCAGGCGGTCGGCCCACACCCCGCCGAAGAGCACCAGCGCGATGAGCGGCAGCGACTGCGCGGCCAGGACCAGTCCCAGGTCGGTGGGCGAGCCCGTGCGCTGGGTGATGTACAGGGCCAACGCGACGATCACGACCTGATCGCCGACGGCGCTCGCCGACTGGCCGAGGAAGAGGAACTTGAAGTCTCTGTGGCGCAGAACGCGCAGGTACGAACTCATGACACACACTCACTGACAAACGACGGCGGGAAGCGGACGACGGGCGGCCAGAGAAAGGCCGCGGCGCCCGCGGGTCTAGAGCAACGTCAGTGGCGTGGGATGCTGAGCATCTCGAGCCCAGCGTACCACCCTGAATAGACTCTTCGCATCTCCACGCAGGTCTCCAACCGCCTTGATCCCGCGATCTTCCGGCTGCCGGTGGACCGGATCCGCGAGGGGTACTACTCCGACGCGTACTTCGTGCTCACCAAGTCGCTGCTCGAGTCCGAGGGCGAGCACCCCCACGTGACGATGCAGGTCTTCCAGAAGGAGGACTCGATCCTGGGCGGCATCGACGAGGCCATCGCGGTCCTCAAGACCTCCGCCGGCCACTACGACGGCGGCGACTGGGTCCCGGGCTGGGACCGCCTCCAGATCCACGCGCTCAAGGAGGGCGACCGCATCGCCGCCCGCGAGACGGTGATGACGATCGAGGGCGACTACTCCCTGTTCGCCCACCTGGAGACCGTCTACCTCGGGTCCCTGGCCCGCCGCTCGCTGATCATGCGCAACGTCGCCGAGGTCGTCGAGGCCGCACGCGGCAAGCAGATCTTCTACTTCCCCGCCCGCCACGACCACTGGCTGGTCCAGACCGGCGACGGCTACAGCGCCCACGTAGCCGGTGCGATCGGCGTCTCCACCGACGCCCAGGCCTCCTGGTGGGGCGGCCGCGGGATCGGGACCGTCCCCCACGGGCTCATCGCGGCCTACGGCGGCGACACGGTCAAGGCGGCCGTCAAGTTCGCCGAGCACTTCCATCCCGACACCAACATCACCGTGCTGGTGGACTTCGTCAACGACTCGGTGAGTACCGCGCTCGAGGTCGCCGAGGCTCTGCAGGGCAAGCTGTGGGGCGTGCGGCTGGACACCTCCGAGCTGCTCGTCGACCGCTCGCTGTGGAATGAGATGGGCGGCTTCAAGCCCACCGGCGTCAACCCCCGCCTGGTGGAGAAGGTCCGCGGGGCCCTGGACGGCGCGGGCTTCCCCGACGTCAAGATCGTCGTCAGCGGCGGCTTCACCGCGCAGCGGATCCGCGAGTTCGAGGCGGCCGAGGTGGCCGTCGACGCCTACGGCGTCGGCTCCTCGCTCATCCGCGGCCAGAACGACTTCACCGCCGACATCGTGCTGCTGGACGGCCAGCCGTGCGCCAAGGTCGGCCGGGCCTACGCGCCCAACCCGCGGCTCGAGCGCGTCCAGTAGACCTGCGCCGCGCCCGCCGCCGCGCGTGCTCGGTGAGCCTTCGAACCTACATATCGCGGCAAACCTGGCGCGCATCCGGAGGTTTTTCGCGGAATGCATGTGGGGGATGCAATCCGTGACAAACCTGACAGCGCCTCACATGTCTTTCACGTCTTGCAGGTCGCCGGGGCGATCCGGCGCAACCCCTCGATAGCCGCCGTTAAAGCGCCCCCGCACCCCGCCAAGCCGTCCAAGCCACACGGCACAACGACTAGCCAACTCGTCCACCGCCCTTCACGCCACGGCCCGGGCTGCCGATAATCCCCCACGCATGCTCTACGGCACGTTCCTCGGCGACCCCGACTTCATCACCTGGGTGCATGACTGGCTGCCGCTGATCTTCATGGCGCTGCTCGTCGTGCTGGTGTTCA
>DASXCN010000079.1:0-8918 GCA_036491155.1 Solirubrobacteraceae bacterium
TCGGGTGATCACCGGTGTAGCGTCTGCCTGTGCAGCCGCCCGCGACCCGCTACATCGACCGGCGTGGGAAGAGCTTGGCGTACCAGGCGTTCGGTCGCGTCGGGCCCCGAGCGGTCGTGCTGTGTCACGAGGCGATCTCGCACCTCGATCTGCTGTGGACCGACCCGGCGTACGTGGAGCAGTGCCGGCGGCTGGCCGCCGACGTGCGCACCGTCGCGTTTCAGCAGTTGGGGGTGGGCCTATCGGATGGGATCGAGCGTGTGCCGACGCTCGAGGAGCAGGCGTCGGACATCGGGGCGGTGATGGACGCCGAGGGGTTGGCCAGCGCCGTGTTGTTCGCGGTGTACTCGACGGCGATGCCCGCGGTGCTCTTCGCCGCGCAGTCACCGGGCCGGGTGGATGGCCTCGTGCTGTTCTGCCCGCTCATGCAGGGGCTTCGCCACTCCGGTCCTGAGCATACGGCCGGCTTCACCCCTGACGAGGGGAGGGCGGCGCTGACGGCATGGGAGAACGTGTTCGCGCGCTGGGGCGAGGGGCGTACGATCGACGTCTGGGACCCGGTCATCGCTGCGCGCAACCGCCCAGTGATCGCCATGCTCGAGCGAACGTCGGCAACGCCCTCGGTCGCCGCGGCCCTCTTCGAGGCGGCGGCGACGTCGGATGTCAGCGACGTGCTGCCGCTGGTGCAGGCGCCCACGCGCGTCCTTCACCACCCGTCGTTCTCGTTTCCGAGGCGATCGGTCGAGCTGGTGGCGGAGCGCATTCCCGGTGCGACGTTTCACGAGCTGCGACCGTCGGCGCCCTACATGAGGCTCAACGAGGCGGCCGGCCCCGTGTGGGATCACCTGCATGAGGCGGCCACCGGCACGACCCGCAGCGGTGAGCGCGGGCGCGAGCTGACCACCCTGATGTTCACCGACGTGGTGGGATCCACCGAGCTGGTCGACCAGCGCGGCGACCTTGCCTGGAGCGATCTGGCCAGGCGCCACGAGCATCAGATCCGCACCATCATCGACGAGTCCGGCGGCGAGCTGATCAAGATGCTCGGCGATGGATCCCTGAGCGTGCTGCCCGGGCCGGCGGCGGCGCTGAGGTGCGCACGAGCGATCGTCGACCAGGCCCAGCCGCTCGGCCTCACCATTCGCGTCGGCGTGCACACCGGGGAATGCCAGCGCAGCGAAGGCGACGTGTTGGGGATCGCCGTTCACATCGCGGCGCGCATCGCGGCACTGGCCGGGCCGGGCGAGATCTGGGTGTCACGGACAGTCCGGGACATCGTCGGGGGCTCGGGGCTCACCATGAGCGAGCGAGGGACTCACAGCCTGAAGGGCGTCAGCGAGCCGTGGACGCTGTATCAGCTGCTCCCGCATGACGCAGACGTGACGGTGTGGCAGCAGCGGTCTGAGCTGCGCGCCCTCGACCGGCTGGTGTTGACGGCTGCACGCCGCGCCCCGCGTGTCATGCGCGCCGTCAACCGTCTCGATGCCGCTCGTCACCGCCGGCAGGCCGGTGGCTCCGGCTGACCTTCCAGCGGGTGTATCTACTGCAGCCCAAGGTCGCGCGCAGCTACGGGCCGGGCGCCCTCAGGACTCCAGCCCTTGACAGCGCCTGCCCCGGGCCACGCGCGCTAGAGCTTCTGCAGCAGCGCCGGGAGCTTCTCTGGCCACCACCCCACTCGCAGTGGCGCGACAGCGACTGCCTCTGGCGTCGCGCCAGCCTTGAGCAACGGCCGGACGGCGGCCAGAAACGACCCGGCCAGGGAGTCGTGGATGCTGTTTGCTCGAAAGCGTCATCGGCCCGCTATGTCGGCGAACCGTCTCCTGCAGCCGCGGAGAGACGGTGATCGGCTCACCATCGGCGCCGTCAGCTGACCACCCGTGCAGCGAACCGGCCAAGTGCTCTGCGGAGGCGTCGCGTAGATGCATACAGAGCCCAACCGGCGGCCGACCAGGCAAATGAGTGGCCGGCGGGCTGACCAGCCCGGGCGGGTCGTGTCGCGCTCAGGCCAGATTGCCAGCGTCACCACTCGGTGAGACCCGACGGTCGGCCCTCGTCGAAAGGTCATGCGTTCGACGACCGGACCCCCTCGCGCCAGCCTCCCGGCGGGAAGCGAACGCCTGTTCGCTGACAGAAGGCCACTGTCATTCGACCGACGTTCTACAAGTCGACGACGGGCAGTGCTGGATCGAGGCGTACGAGATCGGCGCGGTCGGAGCTGATCACGGTCGCTTTGTAGCGCCGGGCGACGATCACAACGGATGCGTCCACTGCATCGCTGGTTCCCGCGGCGCCGCACAGCATCCCCGTAGCTCGCGCAGCGGCGTCCGTGAGCGGCTCGACGAACACCTCGTTGGCGTCGAGCAGCCGCGCCACTCTCACTTGCCGCGGTCCGTTACGCCAGGTCTGGGCAATGACTCCAGCAGGAACGACGATGCCGCGGCCGTCCTGGCGGCCAGCTTCAATCAGCGCAGCAGTCGCCCGATCTCCACGTTCCACGGCGATCAGTGCTCCGGCATCTAGAACGAGGGTCACCGCGGCTGCGCTTCGGCCAAACGAGCGCGCGCGTTCGTTAGTTCCTGCTCGCTGAGCGGCCCTCCCGAGGCATCAAAGATCTCGGCGAGCACGTTGCTCAGGTCGTCGCGCTCGACACGGGCGCGGCCTGCTTCGTTCAGCCAGGCGCTCAACGAGTTCGCTTTGCCCGCAGCGATGTCCTCGCGTGCGCGCTCGACAACAACAGGATCGAGGCTGACGGATACCTTAGACGCGGTCATACTTTTATGCTACCAGGCCCCCTGGGTAGCTCAGGTTCAGCCTGACGCTTTCGCCGGTTGCATACGGCGATCGGATCGGATAGGACTGCGCGGTCCAAATCATGCGTCGCCCGGACGCCGGTAGGGGTACTGGGCATGGGCGACAGAAGGAGGAGTGTGTGTCCACCGTTCACAGACGATCGCGCCTGCTCGTAGCCGCCGGTGTGGTGACGGCCTTCCTGGTCGCCGCCGCGGCAGCGAGCGCGGTCCCGTTCCACATCAACCCTGCCGGGAATCGCGACCTCGCGACCCCGCCGACCACGGACTTCTGCCTGCAGAACCTCGGTATCCACTGCTATCAGCCGGCCCAGCTCGAGCAGGCCTACAACCTCAACGCGGTGCACAGTCACGGCATCGACGGCCGGGGCGAGACGATCGCGATCGTCGACTCGTTCGGCTCGCCGACCATCGGTAACGACCTGCATGTGTTTGACCAGACCTTCGGACTGCCCGACCCGCCGGCGCTGACCATCCGCCAGGACGCCGGGACGGTTCCGGCGTTTGACCCCAACAACAGCGACATGGACGGTTGGGCCGACGAGACGACGCTCGACGTCGAGTGGGCGCACGTCTTCGCCCCCGGGGCCAAGATCCTGCTCGAGGAGACGCCCGTCTCCGAGACCGAGGGCGTCACCGGGTTCCCGGAGATCGTCCAGGCCGAGAACTTCGTGATCAACCACCACCTCGCCGATGTGATCTCGCAGAGCTTCGGCGCTACCGAGCAGACCTTCCCGAGCGCGCAGTCGTTGCTCAACCTGCGCTCGGCGTATGAAAACGCCGCGGCACACCACGTGACCGTGCTGGCCTCCTCCGGGGATGACGGAGCGACCGACGCGGAGCTCAACGGAAGCGACCTGTTCCCGTTCCGCGTGGACAGTTGGCCCTCCACCGACCCGCTGGTCACCTCGGTCGGCGGCACGATGCTCAACCTCGACGACAACGGCAACCGCCTGGCGCCCGACGTCGTCTGGAACGACTTCGTCTCGGTCGGCGGCGGCGCCGGCGGTGGCGGCGTCTCGACGATCTTCAACCGTCCGCTCTTCCAGATCGGGCAGCGGCAGATCGTCGGCAATCACCGCGGCACCCCCGACATCAGCTTGAGCGCTGCGGTCGACGGTGCGGTCGTCCTGTACTTCTCGTTCGAGCCGAACAACGTGGGCTTCCACCTCGTCGGCGGGACGAGCGAGGCGAGCCCGGAGTTCTCCGGCGTCGTCGCGATGGCCGATCAGGTGGCGCGTCGCCCGCTGGGCGACATCAACCCCGCGCTGTACGGCCTGGGTGCGATCCGCAGTCCTCTGACGGGCATCGTAGATGTGACGCAGGGCAACAACACGTTCGGGCCGTTCACCAACAGTGACGGAACCACGCACACGGTCGTCGGCTTCGACGCCGCCCGTGGCTACGACCTCGCGAGCGGTTGGGGCACGCTCGATGCGGCGAAGTTCGTGCCGGCGCTGGCGGCGGCCGGCCGCCTGCTCGGGCGCTAACTCCTGACACCCCTCCGGGGCGGCGGCGATCGCGCCGTCCGCCCCGGAGACGGTCAGCTGTCTCGCCGCGCGGGCGCTCAGCGAACCGGACCGCGGTACAAGATCACGTTGCGGTCCCGCGCGCTGCCGGCAAAGCCCTGGGGCCGCCCACCCTGTGCGTCGATGTAGGACAGCTGACGCGAGATGCCCCCCAGGGCCCCGTCGCCGACGTGGTCGAGCATCCACGCGTGGATGGCCACACCTCCGCGGGCGGTGGCGCGGATCTGGAGCGCGCGCGCCTGCTGGGGGAAGTCGATCAGCGACGCCGTGGCGATGAGCCAGTAGCCGCCCGCGGCGGTGCGGCGCGCCGTCACCACGTTGCGGTGAGTGTGCCCGTTGAGCGCAGCGATCACCCGCGGTGAGCGGTCCAGGACCGCCAGGACGTCCTCGCCACTCTGTGAGCTGAGGAGCGGCTGGTGGGTGACCACCACCACCCAGCGGTCGCCGGCTGCCTGCAGCTCCCGCGCCAGCCAGGCGGGCTGGGACGCGTCAACCTGGCCTCCCGAGCCGCCCCCGCGACGCACGAGGTCCAGCACCACCACGCGCACCGCCGCGCCGATGTCGACGGTGTAGTCCAGCCGTGGGCCCGGCGCCGCGCCCACACCGCGCCCGCCCGCCGTGACCAGGCGCGACACCGACTCGGCGAAGCTCAGTTGGCGGCGGCCGGGGTCAGCCGGCACCGGCACGGTCGGCCCGCGCAGCGCCTGGCGCAGCAGCGCGTCGACAACCCCCGGATCGGGCGGCCCGTCGGGCGAGCCGGTCGAGCGCGCGCGCAGGCCGGCGGGCACGTCGAGTCCCTGAGGGAGATCCCACAGCGCACGGTCGCCCACCGCCAGCGCCCGCGTCAGGGCGGTCGGCACGACGGTTCCCGCGACCAGGGCGTCGTGGTCGCCCAGGACCGGCAACACCGGCGCCCGGACGCCCGGGCTGCGAAACGGCCGCACCGCGTCGCTCAGCAAGGCCGGATATACGGGAGCGTCCACCGCCGGGCGGTAGTAGAAGGGGTCGGTGTCGGAACGCAGCTGCACGCCGTCGTAGCCCCGGCGGCCCGATCCCGGATGCACCACACCGCCGTGCAGGGCCGCCAGCCCGTGCACCAGCTCGTTGTTCTGGTCGTTGTCGATGAGGTCGCCGCCCTGGATGACCGCGTCTGGTGAGAGCGCCCGCACCGCCCGCGCGCCGCCGGCCAGCACCTGCGCGGTCAGGGCCTCCTGGGGCCGGAAGGTGGACTCAAAGGGCGCACCGAGACGATCGAGGAAGGACACTCGGGCGGGCGATGAGGCGTCGAGGACGTGAGCGTCGGTGACGTGGGCGAGCGTCGCCAGGACCGGACCGTCGCGTGATGGCGCGCCGAGCTCTGGGCGCGTCAGCATCCCCTCGCCCGGCGTCACCCGCAGCTGCCCATCCCCCACCGTGTCACGCCAGGTGCTCCGTCGCGTCGAGCCGGACGCCGCCGCGGCACGTCCCTCGCCCGTGCCGCACCCCGCCAGGCCCGCGCCGAGGACCAGCGCCCCGGCGCCGCCGAGCCCCTCGGCCAGGACGCGGCGGCGCGTCAGGCGCCGGGTGAGCCGCTGCCCGGTCACGACGCCAATCCCGACAGCACCGACTCTCGAGCGGCCTGACGGGCCACCCACCACACCGCGGCGACCGCGGCCACCAGCAGACCCGCCGCCGTCACCGCGACGTCCGCGCCGCTCGCGCGGAGCGGGAGCTCGGCGTAGCCGGCTGCCAGGTGTGAGACCGCCGGGCCCAGGACGAGCCGCTGCACGAGATAGCCGACCACCGCCGCCGGGATCACCAGCGCCAGCGCCGCGCCGAGCAACAGCCGCCGTACCACCCCGGCTCCGGCCCCGCAGGCGCGCAGCACCGCGACGGTCCGGCGCCGCTCCAGCACCGTGACCGAGCAGGCCTGCACGAGGACGTAGAGGCAGACCAGCCCATCGACCACGGCGACGGCGCGAATGATCGCCCGCAGCACGGCCACCAGTGGCGCGCCGCGCGCGGTGGCCCCGCCCGTCGGCGCCGGCGTGATGCCCAGAGGCCCAAGCGCCCGCGACACGCGCGAGGCGTCAGCCCCCGCGGCGACGCGAACCGCCAGCACCGAGCCGGCGCTCGGGTCCGCACGCAGGAGGGCCCGCGCGGGCACGTAGGCCACGCGGCCGTCGTGGTCGAGCGAGCTCACCAGCCCGGACACGCGCAGGCGCAGCTCGCTGCCGGAGGGGAGCTGGAGCGCCAGCGTCTGTCCCGGGCTCAGCCCCAGCGCCTGGGCCAGCCCCTCACCGATCTCGGCCTCGCCGTCGCCGCGCAGCCTCCGGCCCGCCACCATCGGTGGCGCCTCGAAGACGGTGTGGTCGCCCGGATAGGCGATCACGTCGATCGTCTCGCCCAGCGAGAACGAGTCGACCGCCTGCACGTCATAGCGGGGCGCGACGGCCTGGACGCCGGCGATGCGGCGCGCCCGCGCGGCGTCACTCGGGGGCAGGGCCGCGGTGAGCTGGTAGCGCTTGCCCAGCGCACCAGGGTCGGTCTGAAGTGCGCTCAGCTCGGAGGCCAGCGCCAGCACCAGCAGCACGAAGGCCGCGGAGAGGCCGAGCACCAGCACCGAGGTGATCAGCCGGGCGCGGCGCGCCGCCACCAAGCGCGCTCCCAGGGCCATGGGCCCGGCCGCCCGCAGTCGCGCCAGGGCCGGGATCCGGTGGGCGGGCCGTCCGGCGACGTCCGCGCCGCGTAGGAGCGCCGTCACTGGCCGCGACGCGGCCCGGGCGACGGGCCAGGCCGCGCCGCCGACCGCGAGCGCGCATGCCACCAGCCAGCCCCCGGCCAGGGGCAGGACCAGCGCCGCGCCCGGCGCGGGCTCGTTGAGCAGCGTGAGCAAGTGGCCGGTCGGCCCCGCCACGGCGATGGCCCCGGCCGCACAGCCCACGGCGGCGGCCGGCGCCGCAACCAGGAGCGCCTCGAGGGCGTGGACCAGCGTGACGTGGCCGGCGGACGCGCCGACGGCCCGCTGGACGCCGATCGTCCCCAGCCTCCGCTGGACTTCCGCGCGCGCCGAGGCGGCCAGCATGGCGCCGGCGGTGACCAACGCGATGAGCGACAACGCGACGAGGAGGTCGATCACGATCCCCGCCGCCTGGTCGAGCAGCACCCTGACGCCCGACCGGGTGGCAAAGCGCAGGCCGCGCAGCCCGAAGCTCGAGGCGCGGGCCTCCACCAGGACCTCGTTGAGGTGTCGTTGGTCGCGCACCCACAGCTCGGCGTAATCCACGCGCGGATCGGGCGTCGCGATGCCGAAGCGCGCATCCAGTGCGCTGAGCGCGAGGTAGAAGCGCGGCTTGGCCAGCGGGAAGCCGACGTTGTCGGGAGCCTGGACGAGGCCGACGACGCGCTCGGGACCGAGGCCGCGCACGTTGAGCGTGCTCCCGGGACGCAGGCCCCAACTCTGCGCGAACGCTTTCTCCACCAGAACCTCATCGCCGCGGGCGTGCAGATCACGGCCCGCCACGACGGCGTACCCGCGCCGGGTGCCCGACGTCAGCAGCTCGAGGACGGCGTCGCCGCGCCGATGACCGGAGCCCGCGGCATTGATGCCGACGTTAGTCACCTCCTGACGGGTGGCGTAGGCGGCGATGTCGGGCAGGGCGCGCAGCCGCTGTACCACCATCGAGCGCGGCTGGGGATCGAAGCGCACGATCACGTCGGGCAGGTCGGCCGCGCGCGCCGCCCGGTCAAAGCCCCGCCCCAGCCCGTCGCCGACGACGATCGCCGCCGACAGCATCGCCGCCGCGAGCGCGATGCCCAGCCCGGTCAGGACGGCGCGGCGACGGCGCGTGGCCAAGCCGCGCCAGGCCTCGCGCACCGCCCCCGGCACCGCGGTCATCGCGGCAGCACGGGCGGCCGCTCGTGCAGCCGGCCGTCGCTCAGCGCCACCACCCGGTCGGCGATCGCCGCCACCTCCTGCTCATGGGTGACCAGTACCACCGAGCGGGCGCCGAGACCGCGCAGCAGGTCGAGGACCGCCGTCCCGTTGTCGGCGTCGAGGCTCCCGGTCGGCTCGTCGGCGAGGACGAGCTCAGGGTCGTTGACGAGCGCGCGGGCCAGGGCGAAGCGCTGTTGCTCGCCGCCGGACAGCTCGTGGGGCAGGTGGTCGGCCACCTGGGTCACCCCGAGCCGCTCGAGCAGCGCCTCGGCGCGCCGTGCCCCTCCCCCGGGCGCTCCCGGCAACCGGGTCGGCATCAGCACGTTCTCACGCCCGGTGCACTCCTCGATGAGCTGGAACTGCTGAAAGACGAAGCCGATGTGGCGCAGCCGCAGCCGCGCGAGCACCCGCGGCGAACGGCCGGTGAGGCGTTGGCCGGCCAGTTCGATCGTCCCGGCATCCGGCGCGTCGAGGGTGCCGAGGAGGTTGAGCAGGGTCGACTTGCCGCTGCCCGAGCGGCCGAGCACCGCGACGATCTCGCCGGCCTCGATGGTGAGCGAGACGCCGTCGAGCAGCACCCGGCGCGCGCGCCCTGAGCCCACCGTCTTCGTCAGTCCGGCGGCGCGCAACACGGGCACGCCCGGACCGTAGCGAGGCTCACGGCCG
>DASXCN010000080.1:0-9129 GCA_036491155.1 Solirubrobacteraceae bacterium
GATGTCGGTCGACGGTGGCTCGTTGGACCACCGCTTGCCGACCTGCTGGACCTCACCGGCAGCATGGAGGGTCTCCAGCCGCCGGACCGTCTTCTCATGATTGAGGCCGGCCGCCTTGGCGATCCGGGCCACCGAGTGCTCACCGTGCGGGAGCTCGCGCAGCGCCTTGCGCAGGCGATCCTCGCGCGGCGCGGACCGCTCCTTGGCCGCGGCCTGGCCACCCCTGGCCGGACGCGCCGGGCCCTTCTTTGCGCCGCGCGCCCCGTGCTGCTGCGCCGCGCCCGAGCCATTGGGCTGCGCCGCGCCCGAGCCGTTGGGCTGCGGGGCGCCCGAGCCATTGGGCTGGGCCGCGTTCGAGCCGTTCGGCTGCGCCGCGTTGGAGGCGGTCTGCGAGCCCTCCGCGCCCGACTGCTCGGATGCGCGCGGCGAGGACGTCGCCTGCGCGGCTCCGGCCGACCCGGTCGTAGCTGACCCGCCCGCAGCTGACGCAGCCCCAGCCGACCCGGCCGTCGCCGTCGTCGCCACCGGCGCCTCGCCGGCACGCAGGGGCGGCTCGGCGCCATAGCGCGCGTTGCACGCTGGGCACATCACCACTGGCTGCCGGCCCTCGGGCCGCACCACGGAGAACTGCTTCCAGCGCCGTCCGGTCTGGCACATCTCACAGCGCCGGCCGGCGCGCTCAACCTCGATCAGGTCCTCAGGACTCATTCGTACACCACGATAGAAGGTCGCGAGCAGTAACGGGTGGCACGCGCTCAGTCCTCGTCGATCAACGAGGCGCCGGACATCTCCGGCGGCTGCTCGATGCCCATCATCTGCAGCAGCGTCGGGGCCACGTCGGCCAGCACCCCACCCGAGCGCAGCGCCAGATCCGGGACGGTCACGATGACGGGCACCGGATTGAGCGAGTGAGCCGTGTTGGGCGAGCCATCGGGCTCGAGCATGTTGTCGGCATTGCCGTGATCGGCGGTGATCAGGCAGGCCCCGCCGGTCTCCAGAACCGCCTGCACCACGTCCCCGAGGCACCGGTCCACCGTCTCCACCGCGGTCACCGCGGCCTCGATCACCCCGGTGTGCCCCACCATGTCCGCATTGGCGAAGTTGATGATCCCGAACCTCGGCGGAGCCTGGCCCCACGCGGTCACAAACGCTTCGGCCGCCTCCGGCGCGCTCATCTGCGGCTTGTGGTCGTAGGTGGGCACGTCGCGCGGCGAGGGCACGAGTTCGCGCTCCTCGCCGTCATACGGAGTCTCCTCACCGCCGTTGAAGAAGTACGTGACGTGCGGGTACTTCTCTGTCTCGGCGACATGGAGCTGGCGCTCGCCGCGCGCCGCGATCACGGCCGAGATCGTCGTCTCGGGCCGTTGGGGCGGGAAGGCGATCGGATAGGGCCAGCCCTCCTCGTACTCAGTCATCATCGTGTAGTGCTTGACCGGCTCGGGGCCCTCGCGGTCGAACTCATCGAAGCCGGGCTCGGCCAGCGCGCGGGTGATCTCGCGCATCCGGTCGGGCCGGAAGTTCAGCCCCAGGACCGAATCGTCAGGGCGGATGCACGCCTCCTCGCCCACCAGTGACGGGGTGATGAACTCGTCGGTCTCGTCGCGCGCGTAGGCGGCGCGCGCGGCGCCGACGGCGGTGTCGACGTGGTGCTCGGCCCGGCCGTGGACCAGCATGCCGTAGGCGAGCTTGACCCGGTCCCAGCGCTTGTCGCGGTCCATGGCGTAGTAGCGGCCCACCACCGAGCCAAAGCGCCCGCACCCGCTCTCGCTCATCCAGGCTGTGACCGTCTCCAGGTAGCCGGCGCCGGACTTGGGGGTGGTGTCGCGCCCGTCGGTGAAGGCGTGGACGACGAGATCAGGCACGTCCAGCGACGCGGCGAGCTCGATCAGGGCCTTGAGGTGATCCATGCTCGAGTGCACTCCGCCCGCGGATACCAGCCCGATGATGTGCACCCGCTCCGCGGCCTTGAAGGCGTCACGCAGCGCTTGGTTGGCGGCGAGCTCACCGCCCTCGGCCGCGGCGTCGATCCGGGTGAGGTCCTGCATGACGACGCTGCCGGCGCCGAGGTTGAGATGACCGACCTCGGAGTTGCCCATCTGCCCATCGGGCAGGCCGACCGCTCGCCCGGACGCGGTCAGGGTCGTCGTGGGGAAGCGAGCCCACAGCTCGTCGAACACCGGCGTCTCGGCGAGCTCGATGGCGTTGCCGGGACCGGGGTCGGCCAGCCCCCAACCGTCGAGCACGATCAGTGCCGCGCGTTCGACCGGCAGCTTCTGAGGCCCCTTGGTCATTCGGACCCGCCCACCCCCGTCAACCCTGCCTATGCGCCCGCCGCGGCGACGATGGCCGCAAACGACTCGGCGTCGAGGCTGGCACCGCCGACCAGCGCCCCGTCGACATCGGGCAGGGCCAGCAGTTCGGCGGCGTTGTCGGTCTTGACGCTTCCGCCGTACAGGATGCGGGTGCGCGCGGCCTGCTCGCGGGAGCGGTCGCCGACCAGAGCCCGGACGAACGCGATCGCGTCCTGGGCCTGCTCGGGCGTCGCGACCTGGCCGGTCCCGATCGCCCAGATCGGCTCGTAGGCGATCACCACGTCCCCCAGACGCTCGGTCTCCAGCCGGGCCAGGCCCTCCTGGACCTGGTGGCGGAGCTTGCGCTGGGTGTCGCCGTTCTCGCGCTCGTCCTCGGTCTCGCCGACGCACAGCACGGGAAGCAGTCCGGCGGTCAGGGCAGCGGGCACCTTGTGGGCCAGGGCCTTGTCGGTCTCGCCGAAGTACTCGCGACGCTCTGAGTGACCGAGAACCACGCCGGCGACTTCGAGTTCGGTCAGCATCGCCGCCGACACTTCGCCGGTGAAGGCGCCGTGATCGGCCTGGTGCATGTTCTGGGCGTAGATCGCCACCCGTGAGCCGCGCGTGGAGTCCACCATCGCCCCCAGCGCTGTGAACGTCGGGCAGATGGCCACGTCGACGCCGTCGGCCGAGGAGACCCGCGGCAGCAGCGCGGCGATGAACTCCTCCGCCTCGGCCACCGTCTTGTGCATCTTCCAGTTGCCCGCGATGAGCGGGGTGCGCTGGCCCTGCGCGCCGGGATCGGAGGCCGGCGAGGTCATGCCAGTGCCTCCACGCCCGGCAGCGACTTGCCCTCGATCAGCTCCAGCGACGCGCCCCCGCCGGTGGACAGGTGCGTCACCTTGTCGGCCAGGCCGAAGCGCTGCAGCGCCGCCGCCGAGTCCCCGCCTCCCACCACCGTCACCGCGGCACTGGCGGCCACCGCCTCGGCCACCGTACGCGTGCCCGCGGCGAACGGGGCGAGCTCGAAGGCGCCCATCGGGCCGTTCCAGAACACGGTGCCGGCGGTCTTGACGATCGTCGCGAACGCCTCGGCGCTGCGCGGCCCGATGTCCAGGCCCATCATCCCCGCGGGCACGTCGACGCCATCCAGCGCCACCGGCTCGGCCTCGGCGCTGAAGCGGTCGGCCAGGACGAGGTCCGAGGGGAGCTGGATCGTCGCGGGGGCAGCGTCGGCGCCGCCGTCGACCGCCCGGGCGATCACCCCGCGGGCGAGCTCCACGTCCTCGTCGGCACACAGCGAGTCGCCGATCGAGTGGCCCTGGGCCTTGAGGAAGGGAAAGCACATCGCCCCTCCGATGAGGATCTGGTCAGCCACCTTCTCAAAGGCCTCGATGACACCGAGCTTGTCAGACACCTTGGCTCCGCCGAGCACCGCCACCAGTGGCCGTGCCGGGTGCTGCAAGAGCTCGGTGAGCGTCGTCACCTCGCGCTCGAGCAGGAGCCCGGCGGCGTGCTGGGGCACCTTGTGCGCGACCCCCTCGGTGGAGGCATGGGCGCGGTGCGCGGCGCCGAAGGCATCGTTGACGTAGACGTCGGCGAGCTGGGCCAGCGCCTCGGCCAACTGGGGGTCGTTCTTGGTCTCCCCCGGCTCGTAGCGGATGTTCTCCAGCAGCACCACGTCGCCGTCTGCCATCTGGTTGACCACCGCGGCGACCTCGGGCCCGCGTGTGCCGGGCGCCAGCGTGACCGGGGTGTGGAGCAACTCGCCCAGGCGCTCGGCCACCGGGCGCAGCGACAGCTCGGGCTCGTGGTCCTTGGGGCGCCCCAGGTGCGAGACCAGGACCAGCTTGGCGCCCTTGTCACGCAGATCCTCGATCGTGGGCAGCGCGGCCCGGATGCGGGTGTCGTCCGCCACCGCACCGCCGTCGAGCGGGACGTTGAAGTCGACCCGGACGAGAACCCGTTTGTCCCGTAGCTCGCCCAAGTCCGACAGTTGTTTCACAGCAGCCGTTGCACGAGATCGGAAACGCGGTTGGAGTAGCCCCACTCGTTGTCATACCAGGAGACGACCTTGACCATCGTGCCGTCCATGACGACGGTGAGCTGCGAGTCGAGGATCGACGAGGCGGGGTTCTTGACGATGTCCGACGACACGATCGGGTCCTCGGTGTGGATGAGCAGCCCCTTCAGGGGTCCGGACTCCGAGGCCGCCTTCATCGCGGCGTTGATCTCCTCCACCGTCGTCTCGCGATCGACCTCGACGGTGAGGTCCACCACGCTGCCGGTCGGGACCGGGGCACGCACCGCGAACCCGTTGAGCTTGCCGTTGAGCGCGGGGATGACCAGCCCGATCGCCTTGGCCGCCCCCGTCGAGGCGGGGATCAGGTTGACCGCGGCAGCCCGGGCCCGGCGCAGGTCGCGGTGGGGCATGTCCTGCAGGCGCTGATCGGCGGTGTAGGCGTGGATGGTGGTCATCAGCCCGTGCTTGATGCCGATCGTGTCGTGGATCACCTTGGCGACGGGCGCCAGGCAGTTGGTGGTGCACGACGCATTGGAGATGATCTGATGGTTCTCGCGGTCATACGCGTCGTCGAAGTTGACGCCCAGCACCACGGTCGTGTCGGGGTTGGTCGCGGGCGCGGAGATGAGCACTTTCTTGGCGCCGGCCTCCAGGTGCTTGGAGGCGTTCTCGCGGTCGGTGAAGAGCCCGGTGGACTCGATCACGACCTCGGCGCCCAGCTCTGACCAGGGCAGGTCGGCGGGATCGCGCTCGGCCAGGACCCGGATCTCCTTGCCGTCGACCGAGAAGCCGGCGTCGGTCGCCTCCACCACGCCCGGGAACGGCCCGTAGTTGGAGTCGTACTTGAGCAGGTGGGCGATCGTCTTCGGGTCGACGAGGTCGTTGACGGCCAGCCACTCGATGTCGGCGCCGCTCTCGTATGCGGCCCGGAAGACGTTGCGGCCGATCCTTCCGAAGCCGTTGATTGCGACCCGTACAGCCATGCGTGTCTGCCTCCGTTTCCCGGCTTGATCGTTTGGAAACACCGAGTTGCCATCGGCGTCCCAGCGATCGACAGGCTACCTAAACGGGCCCGACATCCCCGTCGCGCCAACCAAGCCGTTCACCCCGTCCCGCGGTTCCCCGAGCCGCTAACGCCGCGAGGCGACCTCCACCCGCAGGCGATCGGGGTCCAGCAGATATCCAGCGTAATAGCGCCGCCCGTACTGTGGCCGCGGACCGGGCGCGCCGTCGTCGCTGCCCCCGTTGGCCAGCCCGGCCGCGTGGGCGGCGTCCACCGCCGCCTTGCCGTTGGCCTGCAGGGCGAGATGGCCATAGCCGGGCGCGGGCGGGCAACCGCGGGCGACGAAGAAGAACAGCGGCGTATTGATCCCGTAGGCGACGAGATGCTCGGATTCGACCATGCGCCTCGCCCCGAGCGCGAAGAACACCGCGTCGTAGAACCCGGCGGTGCGCGCCAGGTCTGAGACCTCGAAGCCGATGTGCTCGATCACGTGGGCTCGCCGACGTCGCGGTGCAGGACGTCGACGACGTAGCCGGGCCGTCCCGCGTAGCGCTCGGCCAGGTGCAGGGCGACCGCCACCGAGCGATGACGCCCGCCGGTGCAGCCGATGGCCACGACGAGGTGGGCCTTGCCCTCGGCCAGATACTGGGGCAGCAGGTAGTCGAGCATGGGCTGCAGATGCTCGTAGAAGACGTCGAGGGCACCGTCGCGGTTGATGTAGTCGACGATGCGGTCGTCAGCGCCGGTGAGCGGGCGCAGGTCTGGCTCGTAATGGGGGTTGGGCAAGAAGCGGACGTCGAAGAGCAGGTCGGCGTCGCGGCTGGGCCCGTACTTGAAGCCGAAGCTCTGGAAGGTGATGGCCAGGCGTCCTGGCGTCTTTGACGCCAGCAGCTCGTCGGTCAGCTTGCGCCGCAGCATCGCCGCCGTGAGCTGGCCGGTGTTGATGACGACGTCGGCGCGCTCGCGCACCGGGGCCAGCAGCTCGCGCTCGCGGCGGATCCCGTCGGCGACGCTGCCCGTCGGCGCCAGCGGGTGCCGGCGACGGGTCTCCTTGTAGCGGGTGAGCAGCGCCTCCTCGTCGGCCTCGAGGAACAGCACGCGGTGGCGCACGCCGGCCTTGCGCAGATCGTCCAGCATCGCCACCAGTCCCTCGAAGTAGCTGCCGCCGCGGGCGTCGGACACGACCGCGGCGCGCGCCACCTTGGACCCCTGATGCATGAACAGGTCCACCAGCGAACGGATCATCTCGGGCGGGAGGTTGTCCACGCAGAAGTAGCCCTCGTCCTCGAAGGCCGCCATCGCGGTGGACTTACCGGCCCCCGAGAACCCGGTGATCACCACCAGATCGGTGAGCGCGGAGCCTTCGGTGGGGGCCGGTTCCTCGCTGCCAGGGCCGCTAGTCATCGCCCTAAAGCTTGACGGGTCAAGCGGACGCGGGGTGACGTACGTGTGTACGAGGTGTGGCAGTATGGCCCGCTGTGCTTCGCCGCCGCGTCTGCATCGCCATCGTGGCGGCGCTCGGATTCGTCTTGCCCGGGGCGGCCGCGGGCGCCGACGTCCTCAGCGCCGGCGTCTCGGCCACGCCCACCGGGCAGGAGATGGCGCCCGGCTTCTTGGGGGCCTCCTTCGAGTTCCGGGCGCTGCACCAATACACCGGCCGCGACCCGCGCGCCGTGGACCCGGCCATGCTCGGCCTCCTGCAGGGCCTGGCGCCCGGCCAGTCGCCCGTCATCCGGGTCGGAGGCGACAGCACCGATGCGACGTGGTGGCCGATCCGGGGCCAGATCCCCCAGGGCGGGATCAACTACGCGCTGACCCACGGCTGGCTGCGCACCACCCAGGCCCTCGCCGCCGATCTCAACGCCAAGCTCATCCTCGGCATCAACCTCGCCGCCGGGCGCCCGGGGATCGCCACCGCCGAGGGCCGCGCCTTCCTGGAGGGGATCGGGCGCAAGTACATCGACGACTTCGAGATCGGCAACGAACCCGACCTGTACACCGTCTTCCCGTGGTACAAGGACCGCCGCGGCCATATCTACCGCGCCCGCGGACGCGGCTACAACCTCGCGGCGTACACCAAGCAGTTCGTCCAGTGGGCGCGGAGCCTGCCCAACGTGCCGCTGGCCGGCCCGGCGGTCTCCGGGCCGGGCTGGCTGGGCAAGCTGGGCTCGTTCATCGGGGCCGCGCCGCGACTGGGCATGGTCACCTACCACCGCTATCCGCTGCGCGCGTGCGTCACCAACCCCACGAGCGCCGGCTTCCCCTCGATTCCCAACCTCCTGGCCGACAGCTCCTCGGCCGGCCTGGCGGCCCCGATGTCGCCGTTCATCGCGCTGACGCACCGCCACAACCTCCCCTTCCGCGTCGCGGAGATGAACTCGGCCTCCTGCCAGGGCGCCAAGGGCGTCTCAGACACCTTCGCCTCGGCGCTGTGGTCCCTGGACACGATGTTCCAGTTCGCCTCGGTCGGCGTCGACGGGGTGAACTTCCACATGCTCCCGGGCTCCAATTACGAGCTCTTCACGGTCTCGCACAACAGCACCGGCGCGTGGCAGGCATTCGTGCACCCCGAGTACTACGGGCTGCTCATGTTCGCCCAGGCGTTCCCGCCCGGGGCGCGGTTGCTCAAGACCACGACGCCGGCCGGCCCCGTGAAGGTGTGGGCCACCCAGAGCGGCGACGGCGGCGTGCGCGTCACCCTCATCAACAAGGACCCGAACGCTGAGCACGACGTCTCGCTCGCCGTCTCCGGGGCCACCGCCGCCGGGTCGCTCGAGACCCTCCAGGCACCCAGCGTCAGCGCCACCGATGGCGTCACCCTCGGTGGGCAGAGCTTCGGCGACGAGACGACTACGGGCACGCTGCCCCAGCCGTCCACCACCCCGCTGGGCCCCATCGCGGGCACCTACACGGTGCCGCTGCCCGCCGGCAGCGCCGCCCTGCTCACCCTCGGCGGCGGGGGCACCGGCGGCGGCGGGATCGGCGGCGGCGGCATCGGCCTCATCCGCCGTCACTGACTCTTGCTGGGCACCCGGACGCGCACGCTCGCATCCGGTCTAGAAGTAAACTTATGAGTTTACTTCTACAGAGCGGATCAGACCCCGGTCCGGTGCAGCTCGCGGTACATCTCGCGGGCGAGCTTGCCGGGCAGCCCCGGCACGGACTCGAGCTCCTCCCGGCTCGCCGCCAGGATGGCGTCGGGCGAGCCGAAGTGAGCCAGCAGGGCCCGCTTGCGCGCCGGGCCGACGCCGGGCAGGTCGTCGAGTACCGAGGCGGTCATGGCGCGGTCGCGGCGGATGCGGTGGTGGGTGATGGCGAACCGGTGGGCCTCGTCGCGGACGCGCTGGAGCAACTGCAGCTCCGGAGTGTCGTGAGCCAGCACCAGCGGCGCTTCGCGGCCGGGGATGAACACCTCCTCGATCCGCTTGGCCAGCGAGATGACGGTCACCCCCCGATCGCGAAACCCCTGCAGGGCGCGCAGGCCGGCCGCCAGCTGGCCCTTGCCGCCGTCGATGACCACGACGTTGGGCAGCGCGGCGAAGCTGGGGTCATAGTCCTTGTCGTGGGGCGAGACGTCGCGCTGGCGCTCCCAGCGCGCGAAGCGGCGGCCCAGGACCTCCTCCATCGCGGCGAAGTCGTCGGGTCCGTATTCGCCGTCCTCGCCGTCGCGGACGGAGGCGTCCCCCACCGTGAACACCTTGAAGCGGCGGTAGTCGGACTTCTTGGCGGCGCCGCCCTCGAACACCACCATCGAGGCGACCGTGTTGGTCCCCATCAGGGTGGAGATGTCAAAGCACTCGATCCGCAGCGGC
>DASXCN010000081.1:0-2885 GCA_036491155.1 Solirubrobacteraceae bacterium
CCCGCTCGAGGTCTTCGACGCGTGCCGCGAGGTGTGGCCCGCCGACAAGCCGATGTCGGCGCGCATCTCGGCCACCGACTGGTACGACGGCGGGTTCACCGGCGACGATGCGGTGGCGCTGGCCGCCCTCCTGGCCGAGCATGGGTGTGACCTGGTGGACGTCTCCAGCGGCCAGGTGTGGCCCGACCAGCGGCCCGCATACGGACGCAGCTACCAGACCCCGTTCGCCGACCGCATCCGCCACGAGGTCGGGATCGCGACGATGGCCGTCGGCGCCATCTCCAGCGCCGAGGACGTCAACACGATCATCCTCTCCGGCCGCGCCGACCTGTGCGCACTGGGCCGCCCCCACCTCTATGACCCCTACTGGACCCTCCACGCTGCCGGCGACCAGGGCTACCAGGTGCCGTGGATTGTCAACTACGAGTCCGGGGCGCGGCGACCCAACGACGGGCGGGCGGACCTGTTCAAGGTGCCGCCTCGCTCCTTTGACGCCCCCGAGGAGCCCGCGCCACAACGCTGGCGGCCCCGCAAAACAGTCCTCACCTCCGACTGAGCGCACGTTCTGCATAGCGCCTCGGTGCCATGTGTAGGCTTTCCGCACCCGCCGCCGAGACATCACCAACAGGAGACCGATCGCATGCCCAGCTCCAGCGTCAATGATCTGACCGCAGCCCTCGCCGATGGATCGGTGGAGGTCGTGGATCTCACCCAGCCGCTGTCTGAGACGACGCCGGTCCTCGTCCTGCCCGACCCGTTCGCCAACACCCCGCACCTCTCGCGGCGGGAGCTGAGCCACTTCGACGACGCCGGTCCGGCGTGGGCCTGGTCCGTGCTGGAGCTCGGCGAGCACACCGGCACCCACCTCGACGCCCCCATCCACTGGATCACCGGCAAGGACGGCGAGGACGTCGCCTCCATCTCCCCGTCGCGGCTCAGCGGCCCGGTGGTGGTGGTGGACAAGACCGCCGAGACCGCCGACGATGCCGGCTACCTGCTCACCGCGGCCGACCTCGACGCCCACGAGGCAGAGCACGGCCCCATCGCCCCGGGCTCGTGGGTGTTCTTCCGGACCGGCTGGGGCGCGCGCGCCCAGGACGAGGCCGCCTTCCTCAACGCCGGCGAGCAGGGACCGGTCACGCCGGGCCCGTCGGTCGACGGCGCGCGCTGGCTGGCCGAGCACGCCAACATCGTCGGCTTCGGCGTCGAGACCGTCGGCATCGACGCCGGCGCGGCGGGCGGCATGGATCCGGCCTTTCCCGTCCACAACCTCCTGCTCGGCGCCGGGCGCTACGGGCTCACCCAGTTGGCGAATCTTGAGTCGCTTCCGGTGACCGGAGCGCTGGTGGTCGTGGCTCCGCTCAAGCTGGTCGGCGGCACGGGTAGCCCGTCCCGGGTCCTCGCCTTCGTCCCGCGCTGAGTGAGCCGCCGGACCGGCACCGCCCGCGAGGAGCTCGCCCACCCGGCGGGGGTGGCGCCGTGAGCCGCTCGGTCGATGCCGTCATCGTCGGCAGCGGCCACAACGGCCTCGTCGCGGCCGCCTACCTCGCCCGGGCGGGCTGGTCGGTGGAGGTGCTCGAGCGCGCCGCCCGGCCCGGCGGCGCGGTCACCACCGAGGAGCTCACGCTGGCCGGGTACCGCCACGACACCTTCTCGTCGTGGCATCCGCTGTTTCACACCTCGGGCGCGTGGGCCGAGCTGGGCGACGAGCTGCGGGCGCGAGGCCTGCACTACGTGAACTTCGAGGACGTCGTCACCGCGACCGTGCGCGCCGACGGATCCTCGGTGGTGGCCCACCGCGATCCGGAGCGGACCGCGCGTGAGCTGTCTGCGGCGGACGGGGCCGTCTACCTGCGCGAGCTGGGCGAGCTGGGCGGCCACATGCCGGTCCTCGGGGAGCTGCTCGGCACCGAGCTGTACTCGCCGCGTGCCCTTGCGCTCGTGGCCGGCCTGGCCCGGGCGATGGGCCCGCGCGGCGGGCTGGCCTTCGGCGCGCAGGCGACGGCCAGCGCCCGCTCGTGGCTGGCCCCCCGGTTCGCCGGGCCCGAGCTCGGCGATCTCCTGGCGCCATGGGTGCTGCACACCGGTCTGGCGCCCGACGACGCCGGCGGTGCGTTCCCGATGCTGGCGCTGGCGGGCGGGCTGCACCAGGCGGGGCTCCCGGTGGTGCGTGGCGGCTCGGCCGCGTTCACAAACGCGTTCGTGCGGCTGATCGAGGACAACGGCGGCGTGGTCCGCTGCGACGCCGACGTGGAGCGGATCCTCGTCAGCGGCGGGCGGGCGTCAGGGGTGATCGCCGCCGGCGAGGAGATCACCGCGCGTCGCGCGGTCATCGCCAACACCACCCCGACGCAGCTGTACGGGCGACTCCTCGCGGGGGCGCCGGTGCCCGAGCCGCTGCGTGAGCAGGCCCGCCGCTTCCGCTACGGCCGCCGGTCGGGCACCCAGATCCACCTCGCGCTCTCCCGGCCTCCGCGCTGGCGCGGGGACGCGCGCCTGGCCGAGGCGGGGATCGTCCACCTCACCGATGGCCTGGACAACGTGTCGCGCTCGTGCGCGCAGGCCGCCGCGGGGCTGCTGCCCGATCGGCCCACGATCGTCTGTGGTCAACCGGCCGTCGCCGATCCCAGCCGCGTCCCCGAGGACGCGAGCCTGCTGTGGATCCAGCTCCAGGAGGTCCCGCCCCGTCCCACCGGCGACGCCGCCGGCGAGATCGACGTCGGGGACGGCACCTGGACCGACGACCTGGCCGGCGCCTATGCCGATCGTGTGGTGTCGATCCTCGCCGAGCGCATCGAGGACCTCGAGGCGACGATCGTCGGCCGCGCGGTGCTCTCCCCGGCCGAGCTCGAGCGCCGGAATCCGAACCTGGTCGGCGGCGACAT
>DASXCN010000082.1:0-2404 GCA_036491155.1 Solirubrobacteraceae bacterium
CCCGACCCGATCGTCTTCGCGATGGCCAACCCCGACCCGGAGGTCTCCCCTGAGGAGGCGCTGCCCCACGTGCGGATCCTGGCCACCGGACGCTCGGACTACCCCAACCAGATCAACAACGTGCTCTGCTTCCCGGGGATCTTCCGGGGCGCTCTGGACGTCCGCGCCGCCCACATCACCGAGACGATGAAGACCGCGGCGGCCCGGGCCATCGCCGACATCGTCGCCGGCGATGAGCTGCGCGAGGACTACATCATCCCCTCGGTGTTCAACCGGGAGGTGGCGCCCGCGGTGGCGGCGGCGGTGGCCGACGAGGCGCGCGACAGCGGCGTGGCCGACCCGCACACCGAGCACGGGTTCGCGGCGGCCGAGGAGTTGCTGCAGGGGCGCTAGCTCAGTTATCTCTGAGGCGCGCCGTCTGTGAGGCGCGCCGTCTCTCCGCGCGGTGTCTGTCACGAAGGTGTGACAAAACGGGCCGGCGGCGGTCGACGGACTCACACTGAGAGGTCATGGCGCGTGAACCGGGACAACCGTCACCCGCACCGGGCTCGTCGAACGGGCGGGCGGTATTACGCCCACGTGCCGGGACGAATGTCACCCGCCATGTGAAGTTGCTGGGTGTGCGCGACGAAGTTCCCGTTTCGGGGAGCCGAGACGCGCGAATCGCACAGATCGCCGGAGCGCAGCGCGGCCGCGTCGCCACCCGGCAGCTCCGCGCCGCGGGCGTCAGCACCAGCACGATCAGTCGCATGGTCTCCTCGGGGTCGCTGCTGCCCGTCCATCGCGGCGTCTTCCTCGTCGGCCATAACGCCCCCACGGCGCTGGGGGACGAGACCTCCGCGCTGCTGGCGGTCGGGGGCGACGCGGCGCTGTCCGCCTTCTCCGCCGCCTCGTTCTGGGGGTTGGTGCCGCACGGCGCGGGAGATGGACGGATCCACGTCGTGCTCTCCAAGCCGCGCCGCATCTCGCCGTCGGGTGTGGTCGTTCACCGCAGCAACATCCTGGAGCGGGGTGATGTGTGGACGCGCCACGGCCTCCCGGCGGTCTCCCCCGCCCGCGCCCTGCTGGATCTCGCCGGGGTGGCCGGGGACCGCCAACTCGAGCTCGCCTTCGACCGCGGGATCGTGGACCGGGTGCTCACGCCCGCGCGGGTCGCCGCCGTGCTGGGCCGCGCCGCGGGGCACGCTGGGCGCAAGCGGCTGGCCACGGTGCTGGAGCGGCAGACGACCGGGACGACGATGACGCGCTCAGAGGCGGAGGAGCGCGTGCTGGCCCTGATCCGCTCCGCACGGCTGCCCGACCCCCTCGTCAACGCCCACATCGCCGGCTACGAGGTGGACTTCTTCTGGCCGGCGGCGCGGTTCGCGCTCGAGGTGGACGGTTACCGCTACCACTCGGGGCGCGGCTCCTTCGAGCGCGACCGGCGCAAGGACAGGGACCTGCGGAAGGCCGGGGTGGCGACGATGCGCGCCACCTGGTGGCAGGTGCAGGAGGACTCCTACGCGCTGGTGGCGGACCTGGCGCGGGAGGTTGCGCCCGCGGGTGGCGCGGCGGAGCGGTAGTTCACCCCGCCGGGCGGGCCGTCGGAGCGGTAGTTCACCCCGCGGGTGGCGCGCCGGAGCGGTAGTTCACCCGGCCGGGCGGGCCGTCGGACCGGTGCTTCAGCCGGCCGGCGGGGTGTCGTCCCCGCCCTGAGGGTCGCCGGCCTCAGGCCCGCGGACCTCGGGCTCCCGGACCTCCGAGGCGGACGGCGCGTCTGGCACCTCGAGGACAGGCCCGAGCGTCTCGGGCCCGTCGGAGGCGGACACGGGACCGAGGGCCGGGACGCCCAGCGGGCGCCGCGCGCCGGGGTTGGGCAGCGGACCCTCGACCTTCCACGTGGAGCCCGGCCGGGCGGGCAATAGCAACACGATCAGGAACCCCAGCGCCGAGAGGATCAACCCGAAGAACAACCCTGTCCGCTCCCCGTAGCCCTTGCGGTCGGCCAGCCACGCCGAGGCCGCGGCCGAGACCAGCCACAGGAAGAGGAGATACAGCGCGGACGCGCCGATGGTGGCGAGCAGGAACATCAGGTGCCCAGGTAGGCGCGCTGGACCTCGGGGTCGTCGCGCAGCAGGTCGGAGTCGTTGGCCAGCACGACGCGTCCGGTCTCCAGGACGTAGCCGCGCTTGGAGACGTCCAGCGCGTAGTTGGCGTTCTGCTCGACGAGCAGGATGGTCACCCCTGCCTTGTTGATCTCGCCGATCGTCTCGTAGATACGCTGGACGAGGATCGGGGCGATGCCCATCGAGGGCTCGTCGAGCATGAGCAGCTTGGGGCGGGCCATGAGGGCGCGGCCGATGGCCAGCATCTGCTGCTCGCCGCCCGACATCGTCCCCGCCTTCTGCTTCTCGCGCTCGTGCAG
>DASXCN010000083.1:0-4664 GCA_036491155.1 Solirubrobacteraceae bacterium
GTGGCCTGCTCCTTACCCGGGTGATAGAGGGGGACGCGGACCAGCGCCGAGCGGTTGCGCCGCGACCAGGCCACGTAGACCGGCGCCTCGTAGCCGGGGACCAGGCGCTTGTAGGAGTTGACCCACTGGGCGAAGATCGAGCAGATCTCGCGGGCGTGGCGCAGCTGGCCGGCGATGAAGGCCTTGCCGACGTCGGAGAGGAAGTACGGGTCGTCGCCGTCGTAGAAGGCGTTGCGCTCGCCCTGGAACAGCGACTGGTGGGTGTGCATCCCGGAGCCGTTCTTGCCGAACAGCGGCTTGGGCATGAAGGTGGCGTGCAGCCCGTACTTCATGGCGTATTCCTTGACCGTGATCCGGTAGGTCATGCAGTCGTCGGCCATCTTCAGCGCGTCGGCATAGCGCATGTCGATCTCGTGCTGGCTGGGGCCGACCTCGTGGTGGGTGTACTCGGTGTGGATGCCCAGCTGCTCAAGCGCCAGCACCGTCTCGCGGCGCAGGTCAGAGCCGGCGTCCAGCGTGGTCAGATCGAAGTAGCCGCCCTCGTCGAGCACCTCGGTGGACTTGGCGTCGCGGAAGTAGAAGTACTCGAGCTCGGGGCCGACGTAGAAGTGATCGAAGCCCATGCTCTGCGCCCGGGCCAGCGCCCGCTTGAGCACGTGGCGCGGATCGCCCTCATACGGCGTGCGCTCGGGGGTGAGGATGTCGCAGAACATCCGGGCCACGCCCGCCTCGTTGGGCCGCCACGGCAGCGTGATGAAGGTGCTGGCGTCGGGCTGGGCAATCATGTCGGACTCCTCGATGGCGTTGAAGCCGGTGATCGAGGAGCCGTCGAACCCCATACCGCCCTCAAACGCGTCCTCGATCTCGGTGACATTGATCGAGAACGCCTTCAGCTGCCCGAGGATGTCGGTGAACCACAGCCGGATGAAGCGGATGTCGCGCTCCTGCACCAGGGCGAGCACGTCGTCGCGGGTCAGGTTGGCGGTCTGCGGGATCTGGGCCATCGCGGCGGAACCTTACTGGCCCCGCCGCCCGGCGCGGGCGCCGGAGCCCGGAGCGCTCAGGAGCCGCCGGTCGGAGCCGAGCTGCGCCCGGCCGCGGCCCGGTCGCCCAGCCAGCGCCGCGCCCAGCTCTGCAGCTCGGTGAGCGCGGGCTCGAGCTCTGAACCCATCACGCTGAGCTCGTACTGCACGCGCAGAGGAGGCCCGGGGATCACGGTGCGCTGCACCATCCCCCGCGCCTCCAATTCCTTCATCCGTTCCGAGAGCAGGCGATCTGAGAGCTCGGGGATCGCCTGGGCGATCTCCGAGAAGCGCAGCGGGCCATCCATCAGCACACTGAGGATCGCGCCGGTCCAGCGTCGGCCGACCAGCTCCACCGCCTCGTGGTAGAGGGGGCAGCAGTTGCCGTGGGCCGCGTCCTCGGTCGTGCCGCGGGCCCGATCCTCGGTCGAGGAATGGTGGTTCGCGGCCATCCTGAACGCTAAGCCTAACGGCCTAAGCGGCTTCGAGTTGCCGAGAGGCCTCCGTCGACCCATCGACGGGGACATCTCCGGCGACGTTCACCATCGCCGTGAAGCCCTCCAGTGACACCGCGGCGATCGCCTCCAGGATCTCCTCGTCGTCCCAGCCGGCCTCGCGGGCCTCCTCGTGGAGGTGCATCGCCGGCCGACCCTCCTCGACCAGCGCCTGGAGGTAGCGCAGCAGCGCCGCCTCGTGCGGGTCCTTGGAGCTGAACTGGCGCGCCGCCGCGACCTCGTCGAGCGCCAGCCCAGCCGCCCGGGCCGCGCGTGAATGCATCGCGATGCCCGGCTGCGAGTGGTAGTGCTCAGCGACCGCGAGCGCGATCCGCTCCAGCGTCGGAAGGGTCAGCTTCCCGTGCCGCAGCTCGGAGCGAAAGCGCGCGTATGCACGCAGCGCCGCCGGCGAACCGGCCAGTACCCCGAGGAAGTTCGGCAGTTGCCCACCCGAGGAGAGCGCGCCGCGCAGGACAGCGGCCGAACCCTCAGGGGCGGTCAGGTCGTCGTGGATCTGGAATCTGCTCATGGTTGTCTTCATCGCTGATCACCGAGGTCGTAAAGGGTGAGAGGCAATGTCTTGAGGGAACGTTGCCCTTTACTTTCAACATCTGCTTACGGAACATAAGTGTACCTGTGGAACCCCACCGTGACAAGGGAGATGAGGGTCCCTTCAGTTTCTTTTACGCCGCCCCCTAAACAGCTGATCACCGCCTGGGTAATGGTTATGTAAGGGGCCGGTCCGGCCACGGGCACCAGGGCCCGTGACCGGTGCTGTCACCCCTTAGACGTCTCAGACGCTCAAACCGTGACCACGAGCTTCCCGCGGGCCTCGGCGGCGTCCATGATGCGGTGCGCCTCGACGATCTCATCAAAGGCGAACACCCTCGCCGGCTGGGCGTCGAACACCCCTCGCTCCGCCTTCTCCACGATCGCCTGCACCGGCACGTCGGTGATCGGAAAGCCGTCGCCGCCCAACACGAACGCGCTGGCGAAGGTGCTGAGCGCCACCCCGCTGGGCAGGTCCGCCAGCGGGTTGAAGTTCGCCACCGGATCGAGGCCGCCGAGGAAACCGATCTGGCAGACGCGCCCTCGGGGTGCGGCGCACTGCAGCGAGTCGCGCAGGACCGAGTTGCCGACGAGGTCGAGCACCGCCTCGACCCCGCCGGGATGCGCGGCGCGGATCTGCGGGGCGAGCCGGCCGTCGTCGATGAGGACCTCAGCGGCCCCCAGCTCGCTCAGACGTCCGGCGTGGCCTGCCGCGCGCGTCGTGGCGAGGACCGTGGCCCCGGCGTCGACTGCCAGGTTCACCGCGGCCTGACCGACCGAGGACGTTGCGCCGCGGACGAGGACGGTATGGCCGGGCTCGACGGCCAGGTTGGTGTGCAGGGCCGTCCAGGCCGTGGCATAGACCTCGGGGATGGCCGCAAGGTCGGCCCAGCTGAGGCCGGTGGCGACCGCGACGACGTTCGTGGCGGGGACGGTGACGAGCTCGGCGTAGCTGCCGTTGCGCTCGCGGGCAAGGCCTCCCACGAGCGCGATGACCGCCGCACCCGGCTCGAAGTTGCCGCTCGGGTCGTTCTCGACGATCCCGACGCACTCGATGCCCAGCACCGGGATCCCGAACGACCACACCCCCGACCGCATGTAGGCGTCGGCGTGGTTGAGGCCGAAGGCGCGGACGCGGATCAGGACCTCATCGGGTCCCGGGACCGGGTCAGGCAGCTCGCGGGGCTCCAGGACCTCCGGTCCGCCGTGTCGCGTCATGACGATGGCACGCATCTGGTGACTTCCTTTACTTGAATGGTTGCTCAAGAACTTTCTACAAAAAAGACCCCGGGCGGGGTCGGAACGGGCGCCGGCCACTGGGCCGGCTCGGGGTTGCTCGCGCTAACCGAGGTCGGCGAACGCGGCGTCGACGATCGTCTCCAGCACCTCCCTTCCCGGGTTGGTCTTGCCCACGACCATCAGCCCCATCCCGGTGGCCATCAACTGCGTGGCCTTGGCCGCCGGATCGATCCCGACGGGGATCTCGCCGCGCTCGGCGGCGGTGCGCAGCGCGCGCTCGGCGTTGCGCTCCAGCCGCGCCATGTGGCCACGGGTGAGGTTCGCGATCTCCGAGTCCTCGGCGGCGAGCTCGACAGTGGTGTTCACCATCAGGCAGCCCACGCGGCCCTCGGGGCTCATGAGGTCGCTGATCAGACCGTCGAAGTAGGCACGCACCTCCGCCAACGATGCACCGGGCCGTTCCAGCGCCCCGAGCTTCTGAGGCACGATCAGTGCCGAGTAGAGCTTGAGCGCCTCGACGAAGATCTGGCGCTTGCCCCCGTCAAAGGCACCGTAGAGGCTGCCCGGCCGCACGCCGGTCGCGACGACGAGGTCGCCGACCGAGGTGTCGCGGTACCCCTTGGCCCAGAACTCTCGCATCGAGCGGTCCACCACCTCGCTGGGATCGAACTGCCGTGGTCGCGACACGCCGACCAGAATACATGAACGCTCGCTCAAAAACATCACGAGCCGGTGAACAGCCGCGGGCGCAGGGCGCACCTGCGCACGCGTCGCTCGGGGTCAGAGGTCCTTCACGCCCCCGCCGCAGGCGGCCTGCTCGCCGTCGGCGAAGCCGACGAGGTAGACGCCGCCCGGCGGCGAGAAGTCGGCGGGCATGGCCGATGGGCCGCCCGTGAGGTGGCGGCCGGCGACGACGTCGTACTCGGCCAGCAGTTCGGCGATGAGGTCGCTGGCCGGCGGGGCCGCAGGGTCGCAGGGGCGAAAGACGACGGCCATCGGCTCATGGTGCCAGCCCGCCTCCAGGCGGCATCGAGCCGACCGCTGACGGTGCGCTGAGACCGCGGGCCGAACCCGCTAGTGCAGGTGGGCCAGCGTGTGCAGCGTGGCGGCGTGAGCGCTGGTCACGGCCGCCAGGATGAGCATCACGCCCAGCAGGACGGCCCAGAGGGCGGCGCGGTCAGGGCGAAAGCCCGAGCGCTCGTAGCGCCGCTCGGGACGGCGGCGGGAACTGGGCGTGACGTAGCGATGATCGGGGACCTGGCCGCGGATCGTGACCGTGCGACGGCCCGGAACCCCGCCCGACGGGGAGCGCTCGGCGCTCGGCGCCTCGTCGTGTTGAGCCACGTCGCGGTCCACGGCG
>DASXCN010000084.1:0-11496 GCA_036491155.1 Solirubrobacteraceae bacterium
TAAGCACCTTTCGTCCCGTTGACTTCGGATTCCCGTTGGCCTCCTGCTGCGTGACGGTGAGGCTGCGGAACTTGGTCACCGGCACGCCGGACCACAGGGTCACCTTGCGCGCGTCGTTGAACGTCCCCACCGGGACCAGGATCCCGGCCGCGTTCTTGAGCCACGCCTGGTAGAAGTCCTTGCCGTCGCGGCGCGGGAGCCCCGTCGCCGACAGCTGGATCCGCCACCCCGAGAGCGTCTTGGTCAGCGTCGCCGAGCCGTGCGCGGCGGGCGCCAGTGCCGTCCCCTGCACGACCATCGCAAATTGCAGCGGCGGATTGGACGCGCTGGAGCTGTTGATCAGAACCACCACCACGGCCGCGGCGGCGACGGCCGCCAGCGGCAGCGAGAGCGCCAGCGCCGGGCGGCGCACCGGCAGCCGCGCCCGCAGACGGCTCCACGGCGACGGCGAGCGAGCGGCAGACCGCGACGGAGCGGACGACGACGACGGAGCGGACGAAGGCGGGGCGACGGCCGATGTCGCCGGCGTGCGGCCGGACTCCTGCGCCGCGGCGCGCGCCACCGCCAGCACCACCAGGTCCTCGAGCTCGGGAGGCGGCTCGTCCCAGACCGCCGCGGCGCCCAGTTCTGCGCGCAGCGCGTCGAGCGACGCCGTCTCGTCGGCGGGCAGCGACCCGCCATCCTCGCCGGCGAGGTACGCGATCCTTTCGTCGTCGCCTGGAGTCACGGCAGCTCCTTGTCCTTCCTGCATACGGAAGGGAACACGATTTGGTTCCCCTGCGCGGCACACGGATTCGGGTGCGTTGCCCGCGATTTCACGCGCTCACCTCTCGCAGATGCCCGAGTGCGGCGGCGAGCCGCCGGTGGGCGCGGAATGACCGTGACTTGACGGTGCCCACGGCCACGCCGAGCCGCTCGGCGATCTGCCCGTGGGTCATGCCCTCGAAGTGCTGCAGGCGCACCACCTCGCGCTCGTCCTGGGGCAGCTGACCGACGGCCTGGCGCACCTCCCAGGTCTCATACAGCGCCTCCGCCGACGCCGGCGCGGTGACCAGCGCGGGGTCGTCGGCCGGCACCGCGTCCAGCGGCGCCCCGGCGCGTAGCGACTCGCGCCGGTAGACGTCGATTGCGGTGCGGCGGGCGATGGCCACCAGCCACGGGCCGAGCTCGCGGTCCTCGTCAACCTGGGCCGACGCGCGCCAGGCCTTGACGAAGCACTGCTGGGTGACCTCCTCGGCCAGCCCGCGGTCATCGAGCGCACGCAGAGCCACCGCGAACACCAGCCGGCCGTACTCGCGGTAAATCGCGCGCACCGCCTCGGTGTCGCCATCACGAAATCGCCTTCTCGTGGCCCGGTCCACCACGAACTCGGACGCTACAGGGCCAGAGCCCCCACGGCCACCCCCCGGGACGACGATCCGGTCGTTCAGTGCTCGGCGGCCGCTTCCTCGAGACGGTCGTCGCCGAAGAACATCCGCTCGCCGACCCGCACCGTCGGGACGCCCCGGACGCCGTCGGCAAACGCGCGCTCGGTGGTGGCGCGCAGCTGCTCCTTGAGCTCCGGGGTACTGATCGCCTCGAGCATCGCCTCGGCGTCGAGCCCGGCCTCGCCCGCGCACGCGCCGAGGACGTCGGGTTGCGCGATGTCGGCCGCCTCGGTCCATTGACGGCGGCCGACCACGCGGGCGAACTGCGCCAGGCGGCGCTCGCGCGCGGCCCAGGTGGCGCAGCGCATCGCGGCCAGCGCGTTGGCGGGCCAGCCGGGTGGCCAGTCCATCGGCGGCAGCCCGTACTCACGGGCGCGCCGCTCGATCTCGGCCATGCCGGCAGCGCGCTCGGAGGTGTGCGCCCATGAGCCGTGACCGCGCCAGCCGAAGATGGCTCCGACCAGGACGGGGACGAGCGTCAGCGGCCGGCCGAACAGCGGCTCGGCGCGCTCCAGGGCCAGATAGGCGTACGGGGAGCCAAGGTCGAAGTAGAGCTCTGGGGTGCCCTCGGTCACGGTTCCAAGGAAATGGTAAGCGGCCCTTGACCGCGTCATACCCGCTGCCGCGCGCGAGAAAAAGGCACGATAGCCGCCTAAATATCGCGCGGAGCGTCCCCCTACCTCAGGTCAGCGCTCCAGCGCTCCTCGATCCCCGCCACGCGCCACACCACCAGCGCGGTCGCCCACGTCGCCACGAACAGCCCGACGATGACGTAGCCGAGCGTGTTGATGTTCAGCTGCGACACCGTGTTCCAGAACGCGCCCTTGAGGCCTAGCTCGCCCGCGGCCAGCCCCAGCAGCTCGGCCGTGCCCACGATCAGCGCCACGGCGACCGACAGCCCGGTGATCGTGAGGTTGTAGAAGACCTTGCGCACCGGCGCCGCGAACGCCCATCCGTAGGCGAAGTTCATGAACGACCCGTCGATCGTGTCCAGCAGCGACATGCCGGCGGCGAACAGGATCGGCAGGCAGAGGATGGCGTAGAAGGGCAGCCCGGCCCCGGCGGCGCCGGCGGCCAGGAAGAGGAGCGCCACCTCGGTGGCGGTGTCAAAGCCCAGCCCGAACAGCAAACCCAGCGGATACATGTGCCACGGCCGGCGCACCATGCCGGTAAAGCGGCCGTAGACGCGGTTCATGAGGCCGCGGGAGTTGAGCTGGCGTTCGAGCTCGGCCTCGTCGAAGTCGCCGCGGCGCATCTCGCGGAACACCCGCAGGATCCCCAGCAGCACCACCAGGTTGAGTGCCGCGATCAGGTACAGGAAGCCACCTGAGACCCCGGTCCCGATGAGGCTGGTGACGTGGTGCAGCGCCGAGCCGCGGTCGCGCACCGGCCCGGCCAGCGCGCGGATGCCCGCGGCGAAGAGGATGGCCAGCGCGAAGACCACCGACGAGTGCCCCAGCGAGAACCAGAATCCGACGCTCAGGGGGCGCTGGCGTTCGGCCATGAGCTTGCGCGTGGTGTTGTCGATCGCGGAGATGTGATCGGCGTCAAAGGCGTGGCGCAGGCCCAGCGTGTAAGCGGTGAGCCCCAGGCCGACGGTGAAGGCGCCCGATGACCCCAGGGCGTAGTGGTGCGGGGCCACCACGGCGATGAGGATCACGAAGCCGACGACGTGCAGGCCGAGGACGACGGCGCCCATGCCCGCCAGCGAGCGCCACTCGCGCCGGGTCAGCGCCGCAGGGCGCGCCTGGGATGTGCTGCGTTGCATCTCGCCTCCAGTGTCAGGGGTCCCGGCCGGGCGCCCGCCGCTTGGCGAGCGCCCGGCGAGGCGTGTGCTCAGATCAGGAACAGCTCGGTGACCGCACCATCGGACACCGTCACTGTCGTCCGTGCCGTCGTCTCGTCGGCCCACACGACGTACTGGCCCGTCTCGAGGCTGCCGAAGATCGCGGTCAGTTTCGACCCGACCTCGGTGGAGCGCTCGTGCACGCCCGTGTGCACCCGGCGGGCGTCGCCGTCGACGCGGCTGATCTCGATCTCCGTGCCGCGGTAGCCCTCGCTGGGGTAGATGATCAGCGCGCCGCGGCCTTCGCCGATGTCCACCGCCACGCTGGCGCTGGCGGCATGCTGAGACGAGAGGTCCTCCGTGGGGTGCTCGTGGTGATGCCCGTTGGTGGCGGTCGTCATCGTCGTCGCTCCTCTCACGCCGCCAGCGGCTTGGTCTGAAACCCGCTCACCGGCGTCCCCAGGTAGGGGAACTGCGACAGGTACGTGGTGCTGGCTGCCGTCAGCCCGTCGGTGATGGCGTTCACCGCCGCGTCGGGGGTGTAGCTGGGGTTGACCAGCGGGTAAGTGAGCCCGGCGATCGCCCGGAGCTCCACGCTGACGACATCGTCAAACACGCGCCGCCCGTTGGGGAAGCCCGCCGGGTCACCAGCCACCAATCCGAGCGCGTTGACCTTCGCGCTGGGCGTGGGCGGGATGGCGAGGTTGAGCCGCAACTGGTCGGCGAGCGTGTTGCCGGTGAAGTTCTGGAAGCCGGGGACGATGCCGGCGGGAAGGCCCGTCAGCAGGATGGCCACCAGATCCGCCCGCGCCGCCTTCAGCCCGGCCAGGTTGGGGAACACGCCGGGGTAGAGCACGGGCAGCAGCCCGGCCAGCTCCGGGTGCTGGACGTACTTGAGGAACTGCTTGTCCTCCGACGCCGGCAGCGCGTTCCAGCGGTCCTTGTCGCCCATGGGGACGATGACCTCGTTGAACAGCGGGTTGCCCAGGCGCGAGACCTGGACCCACGGGCCAGCCTCGAAGGCGAAGCCGGGCTCGCGGACCAGGGCGCGCCGGCGCTTGGCCCCCGCCCACACGCCGATGACCGCCTTCTGCGACATCGGGTTGGTCGGCGTCGAGCCGTCCTTGGTGAGCTGTGAGATGGGGATCTTCAGCGCGATCGCGTGGACGCCGAAGTCGTTGGCGGCGTTGACCCCCGGGGCCGGCGGGACCATCGAGGCCAGGTGCAGGTTCTGCAGCGGGCGCAGGTCGCCGAGGTCGAAGATCGCGCCCAGATCGACGTAGAAGCCCTCCAGCCGCTGTCCGGCGAACACGGTGTGGCCGCCAGAGACGGGATGGATGGCCTGCGACGCCAGTGCCGCGTAGTTGGGGGTCGAGGACGGCCCGATGTTGCACGGCGGACAGGCCAGGCCGCTGGCCAGCACGCGTGAGCGATACCGGTCCACGCGCGTCACCGAGTAGAACTGGCGCCGGTTCCAGTTGGGGCTGTCGATCGCGGTGATCGGGCCGGTGTTGTAGAGGAACGTGTCCGGGTTGCCCACCTGCGTGGTGAACTCGAACTGGTAGGTGATGTCCGGCCGCCCGTCGGCGTCGTTGTCGATGTGGATCTCGTACAGGACGTCGTCGCCGAACTCGAAGAAGTTGGGTCCCCCGAACGGGGCCTCGAGCGGCAGGTAGTTGGAGATGATCGTGACGGTGCCCGGGTCGTCCGGGCTGACGAATGCGTAGGTATCGGTGTTGTCGGCGACGGGGTCCTTACTGATCGCCGGCGCCTCACGATGAGACGACATGCTCTACCTCCGTTTGTTGTCTGTGAGAAGGGGTGCTGCCCGTCGTGTGCGGCGGCTCAGCCGGCGGCGCGCGCGATCGCCGCGGCCAGCTTGCGATCGTGGACGTGCACCTCGCGGTCGCCGACCAGAACCGAGATGTCTCCCTTGCGGGGGTCGCGCACGTAGGCCACGACCGCCCGAGAGCCGGTCTCGTCCGCGTGGGCGCCGGCCTGGTCGGTGAGCAGGGCACCGAGCACCGTGATGCCGGCCGTCGCCGCCGCGGAGTTCTTGACGAACCCGCGCCTGGTGAGGTCACTCATGGAGTCCTCCTATTGGGTTGTGCGCCGAGCGACCGGTCCATCGCCCCATTCGCCTCCCACAGCGCCGCTCGTGCCCGCGACTCGGCCGGTCCTCAGCTCTCTCTCTCACTCGGCCCTACGGTGGCCGGCGGCCGGTGGATCACTGCGTTCACCAGAAAGTCACGCCCGGGCGCCACGCCGCGGCCCATCGCTTATGGTCCAGCGCCATGGCCACGATGAAATGGTGGGGCTGGGGAGACGAGGGCGTGCAGTTCACGCACGAGGACAAGCCCGAGCTGGCCCCCTTCATCGAGCGGGTCCTCGGCATCCACGTGGGTCCGCCCACAGCCACCCCGGTGCGCTTTGAAGACCTCCCGGTGGCCGAGCCTGAACTGCCCGACGGGCTGCGCGAGGCACTCGAGGAGGCGGTGGGCCCCGACGCCGTGTCGGTGCAGCGCATGGACCGCGTCGTCCACGCCCGCGGCAAGTCGCTGCGCGACCTCATCCTGCAGCGGCGCGGCCACCTGACCCGGATCCCCGATGCGGTCGTCCGCCCCGCCTCCGAGCACCAGGTCAGCGCCGTCATGCGCGCCGCGCTCGAGCACGACGCGGTGCTCATCCCTTTCGGCGGCGGGTCGTCGATCTCGGGCTCGCTGGAGGCACCCGGCGACGAGACGCGGCCGGTGATCTCGGTGGACCTGGCCCGCCTGGACCGGCTGCTGGAGATCGACGGGCCCTCGCGGCTGGCCCGCGTCCAGGCCGGCGTCTCGGGTCCGGATCTCGAGGCGCAGCTGGCCGCCCGCGGCTACACCTTCGGCCACTTCCCCGACTCGTTCACGCACTCCACGCTCGGGGGCTGGATCGCGACGCGATCATCGGGGATGCAATCCGACCGCTACGGGGATATCGCCGACCTCACGAAGGGGTTGCGCGTAGTCACGCCGTCGGGCACGCTGGTCACCCGCCCGGTGCCGGCGATGTCGACGGGACCGAGCGTGCGCCAGATGGTCCTGGGATCAGAGGGCCGGCTCGGGATCATCACCGAGGCCACCGTGGAGGTGCGGCGCTTGCCCGAGCAGCGGGTCATCCTCGGCTACCTGTTCCCCACCTTCGCCGCCGGTCTGGCCGCGATGCGGGCCATCGCCGAGAGCGAGTGCAGCGTCTCGGTCACGCGCGTCTCCGATGCCTGCGAGACGCAGTTCTCCTTCGCCACGCGCAAGACGCCGACGCTCGTGGACAAGCTGCAGTCGCGGGCCCTGCGTGAGTTCCTGGTGCGCCGGCTGGGGTTCGACGTCGAGGCCATGGCCCTGTCGTTCATCGGCTACGAGGGCAGCGCGGGCCACGTCGCCCGCGAGCGCAAGGCCGTGGGCAAGATCGTCAAAGCCCACGGCGGCCTGTGCATCGGCTCGGGCCCGGGCGCCCTCTATGACCAGAAGAAGTTCGACACCCCCTACATCCGCGACTTCCTGCTCGATCGCGGCGTGGCGGGCGACGTGTCAGAGACCGCGATGCCGTGGAGCCTGCTCGCCCCGGTCTACGACGCGGTCATCGCCGCCGCCCAGCGCGCGTTCGCCGATCTCGGGGTCATGGGCTACGTCATGTGCCACCTCTCGCACAGCTACCACGCGGGTGCGTGCCTGTACTTCACCTTCGCCTTTGCGCCCTCGCCCGGCGGTGACCTGCTCGCCGAGTACGACGTGGTGAAGTCCGCGATCCAGCAGACCTTCGTGGACAAGGGCGCCACGCTGTCGCACCACCACGCGGTCGGCACCGAGCACGCCCGGTGGCTGGGGCAGGACATCTCCGAGCCGGGCGTCGAGATGCTGCGCGCGCTGTTCGAGGGCACCGACCCGGGGCGGCACCTGAACCCCGGCAAGATCGTCTAGCGCGAGGAGCCGGCGACGGCCGGGGTGTCGCCAATCAGACCGGCGCGGCAATTGTGCGTTTCGGCGCGATCGGCAGTGGGTATCCGAAGCTTCACCTGATTTGTTAGCGCTCACATGGCGCGGCCAGGTGGGCGGAGAGAGGGAGACCGAAGATGACCGTGTGCATGCCGCGGCGCCGTCCGGGCCGAGTTCTGCTGCGCTACCTCGCCATCGCCCTGGCGAGCACCGCGACCCTCGCCCTGCCCTCGCTGGCAGCGCCATCGGTCGCGGCAGCGGCCGCTCCGGCGCTGACCGGCCACTGGGCCTTCGACGAGGGTGCGGGAACCACCGCGGCCGACAGCTCGGGCAACAACAATCCGCTGACGCTCGCCAACGGCGCGGGATGGGGCGCGGGGATCGTCGGCGCGCACTCGCTGGCGGTCAGCACCCCCAGCCAGCAGTACGCCCAGAGCGCCGGGGCGGTCGTCGACACCACGCAGAGCTTCACCGTGTCGGCGTGGGTGTACCTGACCAGCACCAGCGGCTATCAGACGTTCGTCAGCCAGGACGGCACGCAGATCAGCGGCTTCTTTCTGCAGCTGCGCGGGGACACCGGGCGCTTTGCCTTCACCCGGCCGTCCTATGACTCGCCCAAGGCGCTGGGCATCGTCGCCTCGGCACCCAACATCATCCCCCAGCCCAACGAGTGGTACCACCTGGCCGGGGTCTACGACGCGGCCCAGCAGACCATCTCGCTGTACGTCAACGGAGTCCTGCAACAGACCCAACCCTACGTCGAGAACTGGGGCGCGGCCGGCTCGCTGGCGGTCGGCCGGGGCTTCTTCAGCAGCGGCAAGGTCGACTTCGTCTCCGGCGACATCGACGACGTCCAAACCGACTCGGGTGCCCTGGGCGCGAGCGCCATCTCCCAGCTGGCCGGCCCCGGCCGCCTGACCGTCGACGCCTCCCAGCACGGACCGGCCATCAACTCCACGCAGTTCGGGGAGTTCCTGGAAGAGATCAACCACTCCGCCGACGGCGGCCTGTACGACGAGCTCATCCGCAACGCCGACCTGAAGGAGAGCTCCTCGAGCCCGGTCGCGTGGTCAGAGGTCGGCGCCCCGGGGACCGACGCAAGCGTCTCGCTGGACTCCAGCCAGCCGCTGAACTCCGCCAACCCGGTGAGCCTGAAGCTGGACGTCGGCAACGGCACCTCCAACGGACGGGTGGGAGTGGCCAACGCCGGCTACTGGGGCATCCCGGTCAAACCCTCGACCGCCTACAAAGTGTCGTTCTTCGCACGCAGCAACGCTGCCAGCCCGGGGCCGCTCACCGTGGACCTGGAGAGCAATTCGGGGCACGTGTGGGCTTCGGCCACCGTCACCGGCGTCACCGAATCCTGGCAGCAGTTCACCACCACGCTGAACACCAACGGCGCAGCGCCGTCGTCGCTGGAGAACCGCTTCGTCATCTCCACGCCGGCGGCATCGGCGGCCGGCAGCGACCTGTGGGTCACCATCGCCTCGCTGTTCCCGCCGACCTATGACAACACGACCAACGGCCTGCGCATCGACCTCATGCAGGAGCTGGCCGCGCTGCACCCCGGGTACATGCGGGTTCCCGGCGGCAACTACCTGGAGGGCGACACCATCGACACCCGCTTCAATTGGGAGGACACGATCGGCCCGCTCCAGGACCGCCCCGGGCACTTCAACAGCGCGTGGGGCTACTGGTCCCAGGACGGGATGGGACTGCTGGAGTACCTCGAGCTCGCCGAGGAGTTGCACGCCTCCCCGGTGCTGGCGGTGTGGGCGGGCTACACGCTCACAGGCACCGTCGTGCCCCAGAGTCAGCTTCAGCCCTACGTCCAGTCGGCGCTGGATGAGATCCAGTACGCGACTGGACCGACCACCACGCCGTTCGGTGCGATGCGTGCCGCCGACGGCCATCCCGCCCCGTTCGACGTCAAGATGATCGAGATCGGCAACGAGGATTTCTTCGACACCTCGGGCAGCTACAACGCCTACCGGTACCCGATGTTCGCCAACGCGATCCGGCAGGCCGATCCGCAGCTCAAGCTGATCGCGACCACGCCGGTGACCAATGGGCCGGTGGACATCGTCGATGAGCACTACTACTCAAACGACCCGTCGTTCTTCGCCGAGGACGCCCACCTGTTCGACAGCGTCAGCCGGACCGGACCGAAGGTGATAGTCGGCGAGTTCGCGACGACCAACGGCAGCCCGACGGGCACGCTGGCCAACGCCGTGGGCGAGGCGGCGTTCCTCACCGGCGTGGAGCGCAACGCCGACCTTGTGCTCGGCGCCTCCTATGCGCCACTGCTGGTCAACGTCAACGCGCCCAGCTGGCCGACCAACCTCATCGGTTACAACGCGCTCAAGAGCTTCGTGTCACCGTCGTACTGGTCACAGGAGATGTTGTCCACCCAGCACGGCGACCATGTCATCGGCTCCCAGCTGGTGTCGGGCAGCGGCACCCTATTCGACGTCGCCTCCCAGGGCAACGGCCACACCTACCTCGCCGTGGTCAACGACGGCAGCGCGCCGGCGCAGACCTCGGTGTCCCTGGCCGGCCTCGGCGCGGGCGCCGGCGGCGGCACCGCGACGACGCTCACCGGTGACCCCGACGCGGTGAACTCCCTGGCCCACCCCAACGCGGTGGCGCCCACGACGCGGCGCCTCGGCGCCGTGGGCACGAGCTTCACGTATCGCTTCCCGGCCAACTCGGTGACCGTGCTCAACCTGACCACCGGGGCGGCGAGCGCCACCAGCGCGATGCGCCGGACGGTGCGCCAGGCGAAGTTCCACTTCACGTTCTCGCCGGCGGCTCCGAAGCTACGACCCAACACCAAGCGCGAACGACACTGGCGCCAGGCGCGCTCCTGACCGGCAGCCGTCGGGGCGGCCCGCTTGCCACCCCGGCCGCCGCCGGCCAGCGGGTTCTTGGCACCACAGAGCACGCGGTCGCCGGTTTCGGGGCGTGTGTCGTGAAACTGGAGTCAGGTTGAACCCCCAGAGCACACGGCCCCGGGACGGGGCGTGTGTGCTCTGAGCGTTCAAGATCTGACCTCCGCGCCCCCGCCGAGTTCGTCGTGGTGGGGGTTGCCGCGCTGGGACTGCGGCCGCCACGCCGGGCCGCCGCCGGCGACGCCCGGGGCTCAGGCGGGTGCGTAGCGGTGGTGCAGGCCCAGTGTGTTGCCGGCCGGGTCCACGAAGATCGCTTGATGACAGACGCCGCTGTCAAAGACTTCGGTGACGAAGCGCACGCCCTTGGCCACGAGCTGCTCACGTGCTGCGGCGACGTCAGCCACGTGCAGCGCGATGGGCAGCGAATGCGGGCGGAACTCCTGGCCGAACGCTGTGGGGTCCATCAGCGCCAGCGTGAGGTTGCCGGCCTGAAACTCGACCCCGGGCCTCTCTCCCCACCGCTTCACGAAGGGCAGGCCCAGGGTCGTGCCGTAGAACTGGACCGACTCGTCGATGTCGCGCGCCGGCACGGTGACGAAGTCGACCCCGGTCACCAGCGCCGCGTCGCTCTGCATTGCCTCGGTCATGGTCCCTCTCCTTTACCGGTCATGTTCTCGCAGTATGGTCACCGGCCATCGACGCGCGTCCTCTCATCGCCGTGGGATGCGGCCTCGTCGCGATGGCCGGGCCGGTCGCTGCGGCCGATGCCTTCACCGATCCGCCGGCGAATCGCGCCCTGGGCGGCGCCACCCTACGCGCCTGCCAGACCGCCCCCACCGGCGCGGCGTGCCAGGCCGCGGCGCTGGCCGACGTCAACGCGGCGCGGGCCGGGGAGGGACTCGGGCCGATGCAGCTGCCGGGGGACTTCGGTTCGCTCACGGTCCCGCAGGAGCTCCTCGTCCTCTCCAACCTCGAGCGTGTCGACCGCGGCCTGGTGCCGGTGCTCGGCCTGTCGGGCCCGCTGGACCAGGACGCGCTCACCGGCGCCCAGGACAACGGCGACCCGATCCCGACCCAGTTCAACGGCAACACCTTCACCTCCAACTGGGAGGGCGGCTACGGCTCGCCCTTTGAGGCCGACTTCGCGTGGATGTACGACGACGGCTTCGGCTCGAACAACATCGATTGCAACTCCCCCAGCGACCCGGGCTGCTGGGGCCATCGCCACGACATCCTGTGGCCGCTGACCGCTCCGGCGGTGATGGGCGCCGCGGACGCCCAGAACGGCGCCTCGCAGACCGAGCTCTTCGTCGGCGGCGACCAGGCCACCGCACCCGGCCAGGCCGACGCGCCCCTGGCCCCGACGTGGGCCACCATCGCCGCCACGCTCCCGTTCAGCGTCTCACCGGCGGCGCTGCACCTCA
>DASXCN010000085.1:0-1735 GCA_036491155.1 Solirubrobacteraceae bacterium
ATCCGAGCTTGACCGGGCGCTCGGGCTGCTGCGCCGGCGCTTCCCCGACCCGCCGCAGGACCGGCGTGACCGCAACCGGGCGCTGGGCATGCTCCTGCGCAAGGGCTATGAGTCAGAGCTGGCACTCGATGCCCTGGCCGCCTACGCCCGAGGCGACTGACGGCCGCGGGCGACCGACGCTCCGACGCGGGCTGAGCGGCGCCTTGCAGTTAGCGCCGTGTGTTACGAACGCGTTGCGCCCGCAACATCGCGGTACTACGATTGCCTGAGTGAACGAACGGCCCTTGGCCGCAAAACGCCAGCAAATCCCCAGATATCGAACACTGAGATCTTCTTGTTGACGGCAATCCACAACGGGCCGGTGCGACGGCCCAGATCGGTGTCGGGCTAGTCGGTTTTCGCTGTCTAGCCGGATCGGTAGTGCCGTTGTGCCTGGGATGGCTGTCCCGTGCGTCCGCGCGGGTCGCTCGGTCGCTCTCAAAACAACATGACCAGTGGGATCGCGGCCCGGCTGTGCCCGGGCCGGATGAGAGGAATCGACCATGCAAATCATCGGTGCCGCAGCGCTCATTGCGGTGGGAATCGTGGTTGCCGCGATTCTCTACGGGCGCACGCACGGTGCCAGCTCGGCCGGCGCGGACCGCGATGCCGTGACCGCGACGGCGCTGCAAGCGGCGCTCACCGAGCGCAGCGCGGCGCTGGAGCGGCGCGAGGAGGCGCTGGAGCGGCGCGAGTCCGAGCTGACGACGCAACGCGAGGAGGTGGCCGGCCAGCGCGCTGAGGCGGAGTCGAACCTCGAGCGCGTCGCCGGGATCTCCGCGCCCCGGGCCAAGGAGCTCCTGCTCAAGGAGATCGAGGAGCAGGCCCGGCACGACTCCGCCCGGCGGATCCGCCAGATCGAGGAGGAGACCAAGCGCGAGGCCGAGCGCCGGGTGCGCAACATCCTCTCGGTGGTGATGCAGCGCCTCGCCGCCGGCCATGCCGCGGAGACGACCGTCTCGGTGGTGCAGCTGGCCAGCGACGACATGAAAGGACGCATCATCGGTCGCGAGGGCCGCAACATCCGCGCTCTGGAGAACCTCACCGGGGTCGATTTCATCATCGACGACACCCCGGGGGCGGTCGTGCTCTCGGGCTTTGACGGGGTGCGGCGCGAGATCGCCCGTCTCACGCTGGAGAAGCTGCTCCAGGACGGGCGCATCCATCCCGCCCGGATCGAGGAGATGTACTACCAGACCAAATCCGAGATGGAGGGGCACATCGTGGAGCTCGGCGAGCAGGGCGCGTTCGACGCCGGCGTCCAGGGCCTGCACCCCGAGCTGGTCAAGCTGCTGGGCCGCCTGCGCTTTCGCACCAGCTACGGCCAGAACGTCCTGGCGCACTCGATCGAGGTCGCACACCTGTCCGCGATGATGGCCCAGGAGCTGGGCGCGAGCGCCAAGACGGCGCGCCGCGCCGCTCTGCTGCACGACATCGGCAAGTCGGTCACCCACGAGATCGAGGGCCCCCACGCGCTGGTGGGCGGCGACCTCGCGCGCAAGTACGGCGAGTCGGCCGCGGTGGCCCACGCCATGGAGGCCCACCACAACGAGGTCGAGCCCCAGACGATCGAGGCCGTGATCGTCCAGGCCGCCGACGCGCTCTCCGGAGCCCGGCCGGGCGCCCGCGGCGAGTCCCTGGAGCAGTACGTCAAGCGCCTGCGTGACCTGGAGCAGATCGCCACCCGCCACAAGGG
>DASXCN010000086.1:0-7076 GCA_036491155.1 Solirubrobacteraceae bacterium
CAGCATCGGCAGGATGGGCCGGAAGAGCTCAAAGCCCACCGCGCGCAGCCCCGCCTCGCCGTCGGTGATCGCGATCCGGGCCATCTCGGTCAGGTCGCCCGAGAGCATGAGCGCGCGCCGGGCGATCTCGCCGCGGACGCCTGCGGCCTTGGCCACCGCGTCGGCCATCAGCCCGGCCAGGGCGCCCTGGCGCAGGCCGCCGGTGAGCAGCCCCACCAGGAACGTCGCCTCGGGCTCGGTGGCGCGACTGAATAACCCCGCCAGCAGCTCCCGGCGCCGCCCCGAGGACCCGCTGCCGGTCTCGGCCTCGACGTCGGAGATCGCTCGGTCGACGTCGGCGACGGTCAGCGAGGGCTCCGCCGGCCCCGCGCTCTCGAGGCCTCGAATGGCCGCGTACCCGATGCCGACCCGCCCCTGCCGCGGCGCCCCCGAGAGGAACCCGACGCAGATCGGGACCTCGCCGGGCTCGAGCGCGCGCAGCAGCCCGGCGAGCGTGGCCACCTTGGCCGAGCGCGAGCTCGTGGCGGCCACAGCCGCGGAGGCGGAGACGACGTCGGCGAAAAGGGTCATTTGCTCCACATTCGTCCCCATCAAGTCCAGCAGGTCGTTTGGACGACCGTTGCCCGCCCATCTCATCATCCGGCGTGCACGGCGCGGGCGCAGGGCCCCGGGGGCCGGGCCCGGGCTCGGGTCGCGCGGGCGCACGCGTGTGACCCGCGTGTGACGGTGCGCACCCAGCGTGTAACGGCGGGGTCGCGCCAGGGTGCTTCTAGTGTGAACGTCGACATGATCTCTCTGGCACGACAGCGCTTGCACGGCCACCTATGGCCGATCCTGCAGACGGCGGTGGCCGCCGTGGGCGCCTGGTACATCGCCGTGCTCCTCGGCGTCGAGCATCGGCCGGCCTTCGCCGCGATCGCCGCGGTGATCTCGCTGGGCGCGGCCTTCGGTGAACGCCGGCAGCGCGCGGTGCAGCTGATCGGCGGGGTGATGCTGGGAATCCTCCTCGCCGACCTGCTCATCCGCGCCATCGGTCCCGGCCTGCCCCAGATCGGCCTGCTCGTCGTGCTGGCGATGCTGGCCGCCGTCATCCTGGGCGGCACCGAGCTGTTGGTCACCGAGGCCGCGGTATCGGCGATCCTCGTCTCGACGCTGTCCTCGACGCCCGAGGTCCGGCTCCTCGACGTGCTCATCGGCGGCGGCATGGCCCTGATCGTGCACACGCTGGTGTTCCCGCCCGAGCCGGTGACCGGCGTGGCCCGGGCCACGAACGCCGTGTTCGGCGAGATGGGCGTGGCGCTGCGTGACGCGGCCGCCGCGCTGGCGGCGGGCGACCTCCGGCTCGCCGAGGCAGCGGTGAGCGGCGCGGACTCCATCGAGCAACGTCTCGACGACCTGCACCAGGCGGTTCTCGTCGGCGGCGACACCGCCCGGTGGGCGCCGCTGCGCCGCGGCTCGCGCACGCAGCTCGAGCGTTACTCCCGCGTGGTTACCCACGCCGATCTGGCCACCCGCACAGTGCTGGTGCTGGCGCGCAACGTCCGGGTGTTCGTTCGCGGCGGCAACGCACCTCATCCCGACCTGGCCGAGGCCGTGCGTGACCTGGGCCTGGCGGCGTGGGAGCTTCCGAGTCAGTTCGACGAGCCCTGGCGCAGCGGCGACGTCCTGCGTCTGGCGCTGGGGGCCGCCGGCGTCGCGACCGGCGCGGCGTCCCGGGATCCACAGCTGGCCGTCAGCGAGATCGCGGGGCACGTGCGGTCGATCGCCATCGACATCGTGCGAGCTTCGGAAGCCGGCGAGACCGAGTCCAGCACACTGGGCGAGGCGCCGACCGAGGAACTGCTGGCCGGGCTGACGCTCCCCGCCCCCGCCCCTGCCGCAGTGTGAGCGCCTGACCGCTCACATGAGCGCAGTGGGCGCCGCCAGCATGGCGGCGATGTCGCCGGCTGGTAGCGGGCGGCTGAAGTGGTACCCCTGACCGTACTCGCAGCCCAACTCGGTCAGGGCGTGCAGTTGGTCGGTGTCCTCGATGCCCTCAGCGGTGACGCGGAGGCCGAGACTGTGGGCGAGGCTGACGATCGAGCGCACGATCGTCTCTGACTCGGGGCGGTGAATCATCGTGTCCACGAAGGCCCGGTCGATCTTCAGCGTGTTGCCGGGGAAGTCGTGCAGCACGGTGAGCGACGAGTAGCCGGTGCCGAAGTCGTCGAGCTCGACCGTGACCCCGAGATCGAGAAGCTCCTGCAGCACCGTGCTCACGAGATGCGGGTTCTCGATCAGCGTGCTCTCGGTGATCTCCAGCACGAGGTTCTCCGGACACAGCCCGGACTCGGCCAGCGCGGCGCGGACGTGATCCACCAGCCCGCTGTCCATGATCTGGCGAACCGAGACGTTGACGCTCACGGTGACGTCCGGCGAGACGAGCCCCGCCCGGCGCCACTCGCTCAACGTCCGGCACGCGTCGCCGAGCACCAGGCGGCCGAGCGGGCCGATCAGCCCGGACTCTTCGGCCACCGGGATGAACTGAGCGGGCGGGATGTCGTGCTCGCCGGCCGGCCAGCGCGCCAGGGCCTCGAGGCCATGGATGGCGCCGGTGCCGAGGTCGATGATCGGCTGAAAGAACGTACGCAGCCGGCGCTGCTCGATCGCCTGGCGCAGGTGGGTCTCCAGCGACATGCGGTCGACGGCACGCTGATGCATGCTGTGATCGAAGACGGCGCAGCGACCGCCCCCGTGGCCCTTGGCGTCGTACATGGCGATGTCGGCGTTGCGCAGCAGCACCTCGGGCGTGACGATCCCGTCGAGGTTGTGGGCAATCCCGATGCTGCCCACGATCTGGAGTGCGCGCCGCTCGAAGGGGACGGGCTGGGCGACCGTCTGGCACAGGCGCACCCCGATTTCCAGCGCCTGGGCGGCTGAGCAGACGCCGTCGAGGACGACCGCGAACTCGTCGCCACCGATGCGCGCGAGGGTGTCACAGGGGCGCAGCACGCGCTCCATGCGCCGCGCCACCTCGATGAGCAGGCGGTCGCCGGCGGCATGGTTGACGCTGTCGTTGATCAGCTTGAACCGGTCGAGGTCGATGTAGAGCACGGCGCAGCCGTCGCGCGGATCGCGTTCGCCGCGGTGCACGCACTGGGTGATGCGATCCATCAGCAGCGTCCGGTTGGGGAGGCCGGTCAGGCTGTCGTGCAGCGCGTCGTGGATGAGGCGCTCTTCGGCGTTCCGCCGCTCGGTGATGTCCGACAGCGAGCCGGTGATGCGGATCGGCGTGCCGGCGGCGTTGCACGTGCTCAGTCCGCGGGACAGCACCCACCGCCAGCAGCCGTCGCCGTGGCGGATGCGGTGCTCGTTCTCGAAGTACGGGCTGTCGCCCGCAACGCTGGCGTCGATCTCGCGGCGCAGGTGCGCCAGGTCGTCGGGGTGCACCAGGGCAAACCACGCCGCCATCGCGTCTGAGGCGAGGTCCTCGTAGCCCAGGAGCGTCTTCCAGCGCTCGGAGAAGTGCACCCGCTGGGCGGTGAGATCCCAGTCCCAGATGCCGTCATTCGTTGCCCGCACGGCGACGGCGTAGCGCTCCTCGCTGCGCCGCAGGTCGACCATCGCCTGATGCTGGCGGACCGCATACCGGATCGTGCGCTCCAGGCTGGGTGCGTCGATCGTCCCCTTGACGAGATAGTCGGTCACGCCCAGCGCCGTCGCCTCCATGTCGACGGCGTAGTCGTCCTGGCCGGTGAGCAGGATCACCGGCGCCGGCGGGTCGGTGCCCCACGCGTTGCGCACCAGATCCAGGCCCGTGTGCTCGCCGAGGCGGTAGTCGACGAGATACAGGTCGTGGCTGGTCAGGCGCACCACGTCGAGCGCCGCGGTGTAGCTCTGCTCCCATTCGAGGTCAAAGCGGGTGCGGCCGTTGGCCAAGAGCATGCTCTGGGTGAGCACGAAATCGTCCTCGTCGTCCTCCACCAACAGGACGCGGAGCGGGTCAGCGCTGCTCATCGCTGGTCTCCTGCGGCAGTTCGACGAGGTCAAACCAGTAACAGGCCAGCCGCTGCATGGCGCTGGCCAACTCCTCGAACGTCACCGGCTTGGACACGAACGAGTTCACGCCGAGGTCGTAGGTGCGCACGATGTCCTCCTCGGCCCGGGAGGTGGTGAGGACGACGACGGGGATACGGCGCAGGTCGGGATCGGTCTTGATCTCGCTGAGCGCCTCCCGGCCGTCCTTCTTGGGCATGTTGAGGTCGAGCAGGATGAGGCCGGGGCGCGGCGCCGCGACCCCGCCGTCGGCATAGGCGCCCTGGCCTCGGAGGTAGTGCATGAGATCCTCGCCGTCGACCACGAAGCGCAGATCGTTGATGAGACGGCTCTGCTTCAGCGCGTCGGCGGTGAGGACGCGGTCGTCCTCGTCGTCGTCGGCCATGAGGATGGTGATCGAGCGGTGATCAGACATGGGCGCCGGCGATCATGTCCGCGGCCGTCGTTTCGGGGAAGACCAGGGCCTCCGGGTCATCCACCGCTACCGGTTCGGGCTGGGTCACGGGGAGGCGTACGGTGAAGGTGGCGCCGTGATCGATCTCGGCGGTGGCGGTGATCGTGCCGTGATGGCGCTCGACGATCTTGCGACAGAGCGCCAGCCCGATGCCCGTCCCGGCGTAGGCGCGCGCGCCGTGCAGGCGCTCGAAGGCGCGGAAGATCCGCGTGGCGTACTGCTCGTCGAAGCCGATCCCGTTGTCGGTGACCGTCAGCTGGGCGATGTGATCGGCGACGTGCGCCTCGACGCGCAGCTCCGGGATGACATCCGGGCGGCGGAACTTCAGCGCGTTGCCAAGGAGGTTCTGAAACAGCTGGCGCATCTGGAGCGGGTCGGCCTCGATGGTCGGCATGAGGCCCACCATGACCCGCGCGCCGGCCTCCTCGATGCTCACCTCGAGGTCCACCAGCACCTGCGAGATCACGTGTCCGAGGTTGACCGCCGTGAACGGGTGTCCCTGGGTGGAGACGCGGGAGAAGGCGAGCAGGTCGTCGATGAGGCTGCGCATCCGCCCAGCGGCGTCGGACATGCGACGCAGGAAGTCGCGCCCCTGCTCGGACAGGTTCTCGCTCTCCTTGGCGTTGAGCTGGGCCGCGAAGGTCTGCACCTTGCGGAGCGGCTCCTGCAGGTCATGGGAGGCGATCGAGGCGAACTGCTCGAGCTCGGCGTTGGAGCGAGAGAGCTCCGCGGCGTGGCGCAACAGCTCGTTGGTGCTCTGGAGCCGGGCGTTGCTCGTGGCGAGCTCGGCGTTGGCACGCTGCAGTGCGGCGCCACTGGCCAGCAGCCGGCGCGCCAGCAGGAGGAACCCGAGGGCGACGAGGCCCAAGGCGATGTAGATGGCCCACGGGAGCCACTTGCGGGCCCCGCTGACGGAGCTGAACAGCGCCGACTGTGTGGTGGTGAGGACGACACGCCAGGTGCTGCCAGGGATGGCAGCCGAGACGAAGTAGCCGCCGTGCCCGTAGGGACCGCTGTCACTGTGGCCCAGGCTCGCCCGCGGGAGCTGGGTGGCGGCAGCGCCCGGCGACGCCGACGGCGGTGCCGCGTCCGCGATCATCGCGCCGCGGCTGTCGACGACGTAGGCGGCGCCGACGGAGTGCGGGATGCGTTGCAGATAGGTACCGAACTCGGCGCCGAGCGCCGACGTCGGCAGGCCGGCCACGAGGGTGCGGGGGCCCGCCTGGGTCTGCAGTGGGACGACGAGGTCCACCACCTCGGCGCCGCGGCCGCCGCCCGACAGCACGTCTGACAGTGACACCGGCGCGCCGGCGCGCACGCGCGCCAGCGCCGGGGACCGCAGCGCCTGTGACAGGTCGGTGGCGGCGGTGCTGCGCGAGTGCGCGATCACAGCGCCGGCTTGATTGAAGATGGCGACGAACGCCAGACGGCTCTGGGCCGCGGCTTTGTCCAGGGTTTGGCCGTTGACCGTCGGCGATGTGTAAGCCGGCGTCGCCGCCACCGAGGTCGGCACGGACGAGATCGCGGCCTGGATGAGGGCTGACACGACCTGCGCGCGATCGTGGAAGCGTGACGTGAGCGTCTCGCGCGCTCCCGACTGCGTTGCGTGCAACGACACGCCCAGCACCACCAGCGCGGTGGCCACGATCAGCGCGGCCGCACCCACTGCGGCACTGGCACGGCGTCCTCCCAAACCCAACAACCTCTGCATTGACATATGCCGACGCTCTCCCTGCCGGACAGCGGTCCCATTTCCGGGCCATTATGCGCAGAAGCGGCGTGTCCTTACGCGTCTGTGGACAAATGTTGCAGTGCGGTGGCCAGCGTGGTCTGGACGTCGGCTGTCAGGCCAGAGCGTGAAACACCTCGGTGGCGAACGTCCCGGTGTCGTCGGGATGGCCATAGATCTCCCAGAGGACCCCGGTGCTGGTCAACCCCCGGTCCCGCGCCTCGGCGCGGACGGCGTTGTGGGTGACGCCGATCGTCGTGGGGTCGCCGTGGTGCGTGGCGGTGAGCACCCGGCCCCCGGGGAGCGTTGAGGCGACGATGCGCCCCTGCGGCGCGAAGGTGCTGGGGGCCAGGACGCCGACCTCGACGTTGGGGGCCTCACCGCGGTAGAGCATCACGTTGGTCCAGTGCGGCGCGGGCGAGCCCGCGAGCGCGGCGGCGAACTCCGGGCACGCGCGCACGAAGAAGTAGACCTCGTCGAGCATCGGCCCCCAGCGGCTGGGGAAGTCCTCCGGCGTGACGGTGTCGGCGATCACCGCCGTGCGCCGAGGCACCACGTCGATCAGCGTGACCCGGTCGTCCGTCACGAGGCGACTCTATCCGCGCGGACTACGCGTTGTGGATGATGAGGTACGCCCCGACGGCGACGAGCACGATGGCGAGGAGCGAGCGCAGCCGCTCGGTGGGCACGACCTGTGCGATGCGCCAGCCGACCAGAGCGCCGGCCAGCAGGGGCACGCCGACCACGGGCACCAGCGGCCAGGCGATGGCGCCGCGGATCGCGTAGCCGATCGTGCCGACGCCGGCGATGACGATCGACTGGGCCTGGGCGGCGCCGAGCGAGGCCAGCATCGGGGCG
>DASXCN010000087.1:0-4859 GCA_036491155.1 Solirubrobacteraceae bacterium
TCGGGGGCGGCGTCGAGCTCGTCGGCGGGGAGGGCGATCACGATCTGCGTGACCGCGGGCACGGCCTGCAGTGCCGCGACGCTCCACTGAAGCATCGGGCGCCCGCAAAGCGGGACGAGCGCCTTGGGGCGGCTGAACCCAAGGCGCTCGCCTCGTCCTGCGGCCACGATCAGCGCGACCGCCATGTCTGCGCCAGCAGCCGCCTATTTTGCGGCGACGGCCACCTTCCCGTTGCCATTTCCGTTCCCGTTGGCGTGGGTGTCGAGCAGCAGTCCATAGAGATGCTCGTCCACCTCCTGCTCGTCCATGCCCAGGGCGTACATCAGCTCGGAGGCCAGGATCTTCTTGGCGCGGGTGAACATCTGCTTCTCGCCGGTCGAGAGCCCTTTCTCGGACTCACGGATGGCGAGGTTGCGCACAACCTCGGCGAGCTCGTAGATGTCGCCCGTCTTGATCTTGTCGCGGTTGTGCTTGAAGCGCCGGTTCCAGTTCTTGGGCATCTCCGAACACTCGTCCTGCAACACCGCGCACACCTTCTTGACGGTCTCTTCGTCGATCACGCGGCGGAGGCCGGCCAGCGCCGCGTTCTCGGTGGGCACCATGACCGTCATGTCGTTGTGAAGGATCTTGATCGTCAGGTATTCACGGCTCTCGCCGAGGACTTCCTTTTCCTCCTTGCGAAGCACCTTTCCCGCACCATGATGCGGATAGACGACACTGTCGCCGATCTCGAACTCGATATGCGGCGGCGTCTCGATCGACTCAAGATCATCCAGGTGCTCTTCCATTAGCTCTGTGATGGTGTCCTCCTCTGTCAAGGCGGCGCGGGCAGGATCCCGCTCGCGATTTCCTACGTCTGCAGGTAGCGATCAACGAGGTTGATCTCCTGCTGTCGGCGAAGGCCCTCCCGGATGTCCTTCGCCCGGATCTCGCCGACTCCGTCGACGGTCTCCAGCTCGCCGTCTGACGCGGCGAGCAGTTCCTCCAATCCTCCGAATTCCGTCACGATCCTCTGAACAACGAGGCGGGGGAGCCTCGGTATTCGTCCCAATATGCGAAATCCTCGTGGAGAGACCGGATAGTCAAGTGTGTTGAGCTTTCGGTCGTAGCCGAGGAGCTCAGCCAGACGCCCGAAGTCGAGCAGATCCTGATGCGCCAAGCGGGCCAGCTGATCGAGCACGACGGCGAAGCTCTCGTCGGTGTCCTCGACCAGGTAGTCGTGGACGAGAGCGGCCTTGTCGGCGGCGACGCCGACCATCGTCTCGTCGAGCTGCATCTCGATGAGACGGCCCTCGGTGCCCAGTTCGACGATGTAACGCTCGATCTCCACGGCCATGCGCGTCACGAGCTCGACGCGCTGGAGCACCGTCAGGACGTCATGCAGCGTCACGCCGCCCTCGAACTCGAGCGCGGTGAGGCGCGTCGACACCTGATCCAGGCGGCTGCGGTACTTGTCCAGCGTCGCCAGCGCCTGGTTGGCCTTGGCCAACACGACCGGGATGTCCTCCAGGATGTACTTGATCCCGTCCACGTAGAGCGAGACGACCTCGCGGCGCTCGGACACGGCGACGACCATCGCGTCGGTCTGCTTGGAGACGCGCTCGGCCGTGCGGTGGCGCGTGCCGGTCTCCATGGTCAGGATCGTCGGGTCCGGCGTCAGCTGCACGTTGACGTGGACGATCTTGGTCGCATTGGAGCTCAGCGCGATCGCGCCGTCCATCTTGGCGAGCTCGTACAGGAAGCTCGGCGAGTAGTCGACGTCGAGTTTGATCCCGCCTGAGAACATGAAGCCCAGCTCGTCGGCGTCGCCGATGACGATCAGCGCTCCTGTGCGGGCGTCGACAATGTTGTCGATCCCTTCTCGCAAGGATGTCCCGGGCGCCACCATCTCGAGCGCCCTCATGATCCGGGACTCTTGTCGAGATTCGAGCTCGTCTTTGAGCTCTTCCCCGGAACGCGGCGGCATCAGGGAGGATTTTAGCTTAGGTTCGGTCCTTTTCGCCGTATTCGACGCGCGATCGTTGCCGGGATGCGCACATGTGCGCGCGTGGCGCACGGTTTTGCCGCGCGCGCGGACAAGCGCCGAGCACTCGCCGGGCCAGCAGGCCTCAGGCCGCCCTCACCACCTCCTTGGCAGGCGCCGAGCGCACGCCGGCCAGCAGGCCTCAGGCAGCCCTCACCACCTCCTTGGCAGGCGCCAGCGCGGCCGAGAGCGCCGCGCGCAGCGTCCGGTGCGCCTCGGGCGCGAGCACCGGCGCCAGACCGAACCGCTCGGCCTCTGCCAGCCGTCGGTCCGCATGCGCCACCGTGCGCAGCTCGCCGGTCAGGCCCAGCTCCCCGAAGCAGGCCAGCGGCCGGGGTGGATGGGACTCCTGGCCCGTCAGCGCCACGCGCTTGGCCGCGGAGGCCACCGCCAGCGCGACCGCCAGATCAGCCCCCGGCTCGTCCACCCGCACCCCGCCGACCACGTTGACGAACACGTCGGCGTTGCCCAGGCCGATCCCGCCGTGGCGCCCGAGCACGGCGAGGACCAGCGCCACGCGGTTGCGGTCGATGCCGGCGACGACACGCCGGGGCGGCACCAGTTCAGAGGGGCTCACCAGCGCCTGCACCTCCACCAGCAGCGGCCGGGAGCCCTCCATGGCGCACAGCACGACGCTGCCGGGCGAGCGCGTCGCCTCTGCCACGAATCGCGCCGACGCGTCCAGGACCTCGACCAGGCCGTCGTCGCGCATCTCGAACACGCCGGCCTCGTCGGTGGACCCGAAGCGGTTCTTGACCGCGCGCACCGTCCGGTAGGTCCGCTCACGCTCGCCCTCGAACTGCAGCACGCAATCCACGAGGTGCTCCAGCACGCGGGGCCCGGCCAGTGCGCCCTCCTTGGTCACGTGGCCGACGAGCAGCACGGCGATCCGCCGCTGCTTGGCCACGCGCATGATCTCGCCGGCGACCTCGCGCACCTGAGCCACCGAGCCCGCGGCCGATGAGAGGTCAACCGAGTGCAGGGTCTGCACCGAGTCGATCACGCACACCTCCGGGCGCTCCTGCTCGAGCGTGGCCAGCACCGCGTGCAGGTCCGTCTCGGCGATCACCGGTACCGCCAGCGCCTCACCGCCGCCCAGGCGCTGCGCCCGCAGGCGGATCTGAGCCGCGGACTCCTCGGCGGACACGTACAGCGTGCGGCGCCCGGCGGCGCACAGGTTGGCCAGCGCCATCGTCGTCAGCGTCGACTTGCCGATCCCCGGCGCGCCGCCGATGAGCACCAGCGACCCGGGCACGATTCCGCCGCCCAGCACGTTGTCGAGCTCGCCGATCCCGGTGCTCAGGCGGTCATGCTCGACCGCCTCGACGTCGCGGAGCATCACCGGCTTGACCGCAGCCGCCCGGGCGCGCGCGTCAAGCCCGCTGCCCCCGCCGCGAGGCGCGGTCGGACGCACCTGCTCGACGAGCGTGTTCCACTCCCCGCACCCGGGGCAGCGGCCCGCCCAGCGGGCGGTCTCGTGGCCGCAGGCGGCGCAGACATGGACGGAGGTGGGCTTGGGCATGGTGCGGTCCATGCAGCCTACGGGTGGGTCCCGACGCCAACCGTGGTCTGTGACGCGATTGGCACACAAACGACAACCGGCCCGGACCAAAGGGTCCGGGCCGGCTGCAAAACCGCTATGCGATCGGAGGCGCTACTCGGACTCGGCCGGAGGCTCGGAGGCCTCGCCGTCCGGAGCCGCGTCGCCGGGGGGCTCCTCGGCTCCACCCTCCGCGCCGACACCAACCGGCGTGGGCGTGGGCGCGGGCTCGATGACCGAGAGCTTGACGTCCTCGTCGTCGGTGCCCTCCTCGCCCGGATCCACCAGGACCGTCGAACCCGGCGGCACCTGCGAGCGCAGGACGAAGTCCGCCAGCGGGTCCTCGATGTAGCGCTGGATCGCGCGACGCAGAGGACGGGCGCCCATGGCGGGATCCCAGCCCTTCTCGACCAGCAGGTCCTTGGCCGGCTCCGACAGCTCCAGTTGCAGCTCGCGCTCGGCCATCGACTCGCGGATCCGCAGGAGCAGCAGCTCCACGATCTCCTTGATCTCGTCCTTGGCCAGCTTGTGGAACACGATCACGTCGTCGATCCGGTTGAGGAACTCAGGCCGGAAGACCTTCTTGAGCTCGCCCATGATCCGGTTCTTCATGTCGTCGTACGTGATGCCGGTCTCGTCGTCGGAGACGGCGAAGCCCAGCGGCGTGTTGCGCGCGATCTCCGACGCTCCGATGTTGGAGGTCATGATCACGATGCAGTGGCGGAAGTCGACCGTGCGCCCTTGGGCGTCGGTCAGGCGTCCGTCCTCCAGGATCTGGAGCAGGATGTTGAACACGTCCGGGTGGGCCTTCTCGATCTCGTCGAGCAGGAGCACGCTGTAGGGCTTGCGGCGCACCGCCTCGGTGAGCTGACCGCCCTCGTCGTAGCCGATGTAGCCCGGAGGCGAGCCGACCAGACGTGACACCGCGTGCTTCTCCATGTACTCGGACATGTCGATGCGGATCATCGTGTCCTCGTCGCCGAAGAGGAACTCGGCCAGCGTCCGCGCCAGCTCCGTCTTGCCCACGCCCGAGGGGCCCAGGAAGATGAACGAACCGGTCGGCCGCTTGGGGTCCTTGAGGCCCGCCCGCGAGCGCCGGATGGCCTTGGAGACCACCTCGATCGCCGGGTGCTGGCCGATGACGCGCTTGTGGAGCTCCTCCTCCATGCGCATCAGCTTCTGGGTCTCGGCCTCGGTGAGCTTGAACACCGGGATGCCGGTCCACATCGAGACGATGTCGGCGATCTCCTCCTCGCCGATCGACGGCCGCTCGGTGGACTCGCCCGCCTCCCACTG
>DASXCN010000088.1:0-7944 GCA_036491155.1 Solirubrobacteraceae bacterium
ATGCGCGGAAAGCTCTCATCCGCCGGCGAGTGCTTTCGTCCTCTCGGCCAGCTCTGAGGCTACGAGCGCTACGGCGACATCTCGATGCCGCGACCTCTGTGGTTCGCGGCGGACGATGCCCGGATAGCGATCGTCAGGCTCGACCGTCGGCACGATCGCTTCGACCGTCCGGGCGCCCGCTAGCGGCGCGATCCCTATGCCACGTTTCCGATCACGCGGGCGAGGTCGGCCGGGATCGCATTCGGGTCTCGCGACCTCGACGCCGCGGCCATCCTATCGGCGATCGAGCACTCGTCCGGGAGTTGCGTCCTGTCCGCCGAACTCGTTCCGGGGCAGCACATGAATCGTCTGACCGTGGTCCGTTGTCGCGGCCCTCGTCCGGTCAGGTGGGAGGCCGATGCTGCAGCCGCGCGCGGGGCGCATTCGCGCTGCCAACGTCTTGGCTGGGCAGGCGGGAGGGACTCGCTCAATCACGAGACTTCCTTGGGTTTGGACATCACCCGGGATGAGAGCCCCGGCCGTCAGCGTGCTCTCATGCGGCTTCCGCCTCACGCGCGTAAATGGTCGCGCAATGCGGGCCGAAAACGACTGACTAATCCCTCGTCCGACTCCTCTGTGAGTGGCAGGGCCTGCTGTACTGGAGCGGCGGGCTCGCCGAACAGTCGCTCCGAGTCGACGACGGCGGGAAATCGGCTGTGAAGCACCCGGTCTGCGAGCTGGGCGCGACGCAGCTCGCGGATGAGCCCGAGCACCACGCCCGGCGGCGGCGGTCGAGCGCTGCGAGTTCCGTGAACGCGGCGCCGAGCTCGTCCGACCGTAAGGGCGCGTCGGCCGGACTGCCTCTGGGTTCGCCCGGAAGCGCACCTTCTCGAAATACTGCAAAGGGCGTTCGCTTCGCGCCAGCGCGCGATGTATCGTGTCCCGGCATGAGGAGGGGACCTCTGGTTGCGGCGCTGCTCGTCGGCGTACTGGTCGTGTTCGCGCTCGTACCCGCAACCGCCGCGGCCGACCACGCATACCTTCCCCTTTTCAACGCCACCACTCAGGGCGACATCACGATGACGGGGAACACGCTCGTGACCTGCTTCGACGCGGACTCGAAGTGCGCCGCCGCCCGGGCCGGGACGGCCTCAGGAGGCGATAACAACAACAACAGCCGACCGGTCAGATGGGTCAACGTCGACTCCGGAGACCCGTCGATTTTCGACGCCTCGACCGCCCCGCTGGTCCTGCCCTCCGGCGCGAAGGTGCTGAAGGCCATCCTGCTGTACACCGGCCGCCTCGACGCCGGCGCGGATTCCGGCTCGTTCAAGGGCCAGCCCGCCCCCGACCCCGGCGCCCGCAACCATGTGCTGCTCCGCCCGCCCGGCGCGGACAGCTATATCAACTTGACCGCGAACGTCGACGACGCGTACGACCCGTCCACCGGCGTCGCCCGGCTGTACTCGGGACAGGTCGACGTCACCGGCATCGTCGCCGCTGCCGGGGCCGGCGACTACACGGTCGCCAACGTGCAGATAGGCGAGGGCCTCCAGGCCGACCAGTCCGGCGGCTGGTCGCTCATCGTCGCCTACGGGGACGCCAGCATGCCGCCCCGGGCCATGACCATCTTCGAAGGCCTCCGCTTTGTGCTCGCCAACGGCCCGCCCGTCGACATTCCGCTGAGCGGGTTCACCACGCCGCCCAACGGTCAGGTGCACACCAACATCGGCGTGGTCGCGGGCGAAGGCGACCTCGGCACCACCGGGGACTCCGTCACCCTCAACGCCGGCACCCCGCAGGCGGTGAAGCTGAGCGACGCGAACACCCCGGCGGACAACTTCTTCAACTCCGCCATCACCGGGCCGGTCCCGGCCGTGACCGCGAACCGCGACCCCAACTACAAGAACCAGCTCGGGTTCGACATCCACACCGTCAACGCCGACGGCCTGCTCGCGAACCGCCAAACATCCACCACGGTCCAGCTCCAAACCAACGGCGACGGCTTCACGCCTAACATCATCTGGTTCTCCACCGGCGTGTACGCGCCGACCATGGCGGTGACCAAGACGGTCGCGCCCGCCGGGCCTGTCCAACTCGGGCAGGTCCTCACATACACGGTCAACGTCGCCGACATCGCCAGCTCGCTCGACGACGCCACGAACGTCGTCCTCACCGACAACATCCCGGACGGCACCACGTACGTGCCCGGAAGCCTGGTCGTCGCTAGCGGCGCGAACGCCGGCGCGAAAACCGACCCCTCCGGCGACGACCAGGCCGAATACAGCCCCGTCGGCAACCGGGTGACGTTCCGCCTCGGCAACGGCGCTGACGCAAGCACCGGCGGCCGGCTCACGGTCGGGGAGAGCACCAGCGTCCAGTTCGAGGTCCGGGTCTCGAACGACCTCCCCAACGGGTTCCAGGTGGTCAACAGCGCGGACGTCAACCTGCGCTCCGCCACCACGGGGACGCCCAGCGAGGTCTCATCACCCGACGTCGTAACCCCGGTCCTCACCCCCGACCCGACGATTGAGAAGTCGCACACCGGCCGCTACCAGGCCGGTCGGACCATCCCGTTCGAGCTCACGGTCTCGAATGTCGGCACCGCGCCGACCAGCGGCACGGTCAGCGTCCACGACCCGCTCGGCCCCGGGCAGACCATCTCCACGAATCCGCAGGGCACCGGCTGGGACTGCGGCGCGAGCACGACGACGGAGGTCAACTGCGCCCGCTCGGACCCGCTGGCCCCGTCGGCTGCCTACCCGCCCATTCACTACCGCGTGTCCGTCGCCGGGAACGTGCCCGTCGGGCAGCTGCACAACACGGCCACAGTGTTCGCCGAGCCGGATGGGGACACGTCCAACAACTCCTCGACCAACACCGGGAAGCCGCTCGCCGACATCGCGGTCGACAAGCGGGCGCTCACCCAAACGGTCGACCCCGGCGGCACCGCCCGCTACATCGTCCAAGTGACCAACCAGGGTCCCGACACCGCAGCGGCGGTGATGCTGCGCGATGTCGCCCATCCAGGCCTGACCCTCATCAAGGCCCATCCGAGCCAGGGCTCCTGCCAGCGGAAGTTCTGCAAGCTCGGCGACATCGCACCCGGCCAAACCGTGACGATTCTCGCGACCGCGACCGCAGGCGCCGGCACCGCCGGGAAACGGCTGGTCAACGTGGTGGCGGTCACCACCCACACCCGGGAGGCCACGTACCGGAACAACGTCAGCCACGCAGTGGTGCGGGTGAACGCGCCCGTGAACCTGCGCGTGCAGAAGCTGCCGGCGACGCAGACCGTCCCCGCAGGCTCTGACGTCACCTGGGCGGTCGTCGTGACGAACCAGGGGCCGAGCTCGGCGAAGCACGTCACCCTCGACGACACGCTGCCGCCCGGCATGACGCTCATCGGCGCCGTCGCGGAGCCCCCCGGCAGCTGCACCGGGGCGACCTGCGACCTGGGGACGCTCGCCGCCGGCGCCAGCGCCGCGGTTGTCATCAGGGCCGGCTCCAGCACCGCACTCGCCGGCCAGACGCTGACCAACACCGCCACGGTCAGCACCGACGCACAGGAGACCAACCCCGACGACAACACGGCGACCGCGCAGGTGACCTTCGGCCCGCCCGTCGGCCCGGCGCCGGCGCCGGACGTCGTCGTGACCAAGACCGCGGACCTGAACGTGGTCAACGTCGGCGGCGCCGTGACTTACACCAACACGGCGACCAACCACGGCACGGCCGCCGCCCCGTCGGTCATCCTCGCCGACGACCCCGGCCCGGGCCTCCAGGTCATCTCGGTCACGCCGAGCCAGGGCACATGCGGCGCCACCGTGCCCATCGTGTGCCATCTCGGGTCGCTCGCGCCGGGTGCGGACGCCACCGTCATCGTCGTTGCCCGCGCGCTGGCGCCTGGGGTGCAGCCCAACGGGGTCGTCGCGCTGCCGGCGCCCCACCCGGACGTGAAGGACATCATCGCCGTCCCGAGCCCCACCGTGACGCTGAAGAAGACCGCCAGCGTCTCGACGGTGAGCACCGGCGGCGATGTCACGTTCTTCATGACCGCGACCGCGCACGGCCGCGGAATCGCTCACAACGTTCAGGTGTGCGACCACGTCCCCGCCGGGTTCGCCGTCGTGGACGCGCACGGCGCCCGTCGCATCGGCGCCCGCTGGTGCTGGACCGTCCTGCTTTTGCGCGCCGGCCACTCGCGCACGCTCAGGCTCGACGTCCGCGCCCTGGCCACATCGCAGCCGACCACGCTCGTGAACAAGGCGTTCCTGAACTTCGCCGACCGTCCGCAGCAGCACGCGGCCGCCCCCGTGCGCGTTCTGCCGGCGTCCCGCTTCACCGGATAGCGCCGACCGCTGTGAAGGCCGCCGCGCCAAGCCCCCTTCGGCTCGCCGGCGTCTGGCGTCCTCGCCGTCTGGGCCCTCTGGTCTTCGGCGCCGTCGCGCTGCTCGCCTGCGGGCAGGCCCACGGAGCCGTGCCCGCCTACCAGCGCACTGCCGCCCTGAGCTACGACAAGATTGCGCGCTCCTCCCCGTCGCCCCACGCCCGGAGGGTCGGCTTCGTTTCGGACGTCCGCCCGCTGACCGGCTCGCGGACCGTGCTGCCCGTCACCGGCCAGGCCGAACGCCACGGGCGGCGATGGCTGCGGGTGCGCCTTCCGCAGCGCCCGGACGGCTCGACCGGCTGGATTTCCGCGGGCGGGGTGACGCTCGGCGAGGACCCTTGGCATGTGATCATCGACCGCGCAGAGCGAGCCGCCACCATCTACCACAAGGGGCGGGTCACGCGCACATTCCCCGTGGTGGTCGGCAAGCCGTCGACCCCCACGCCCGCCGGCGACTTCTTCCTCGCGGAGATTGTGTACGAGGGCTACGCGCTTCAGACCGGGCCGTACGCGCTGGCGAGCTCCGCGTACTCGAACGTGCTGCAGGAGTTCGACGGCGGCCCCGGCCAGGTCGCCCTGCACGGACTCGTCGGCCTGACAGGAACGCCCGGGCAGGCGGTCTCACACGGCTGCGTGCGGTTCTACGACCAGGACATCACCTGGCTGGCGAAGCACCTCACCCCCGGCACGCCCATCACCATCATCTAGCCACCAGGTCGCAGTGGATGAGCCACATCGGCCGCCGGGCGGCCGATGACCCGCTCACCCGATTTGGATGATGACCCGTTTCTGTGGATTGGCTTAGCTTGCCGTCACTTTGGCGGTGATCGGGCCTCTGCGCTGAGGCGCGGGTCGGCTCTGAGCATCGCGGGATCGTCGAGTTTGGAGGGCGGACTTATGCCCGACCGGGTCGCTGCTGGAGATGCTGGCGTCGCCGGCTGGATCTCCGCGGAGCTGCAGCAGAACGTCATCGAGCCGATCGCGGATTTTCAGAATCCGGATCAGGAGTGGCGCCGATTGTTCTCGGAGCTCCTGGGGACGTTCTTTCTGGTGACGGTCGCCGCTGGCGGGGGGATGATGGGGGCCGCGTTTCCGAATACGATCAGTCGTACCGCGGCGGTCGTCGCACCCGGGCTGATGGTGCTGGGAATCATCATGTTCATGGGGAAGGTCTCGGGCGCTCACCTGAACCCCGCGGTCAGCATCGCGTTCGCGCTGCGCCGGGACTTTCCGTGGCGTCGGGTGCCGGGCTATATCATCGTTCAGCTGATCGGCGCGACGCTCGCTGCGCTGGTCCTGCACCTGGTGATCAACGTGTCGGCCGTTCACGGGTCGAACTACGTCGCCGCGGGGTACAGCGCCGGCGCGGGGTTCTGGATGGAGCTCCTCCTGACGTTCGGGCTGGTGAGCGTGATCCTCGGGACGGCTTCGGGCGCGCAGAACATCGGGATCATCGCCGCGCTGGCGGTGGGTGCGTACATCGCCTTGGCGGGGTTGTGGGGAAGCCCGATCTCGGGAGCGTCGATGAACCCGGCACGAACGTTCGGCCCGGATCTGATCGGGGGAAAGTTCACCGACTACTGGGTGTACATCGCCGGGCCGATCCTGGGTGCCGCGGTCGCGGTCGCGGTCGCGTTCGTGCTCCGCGGTCCCGGCGGCGGCATGTCCGGCTCGGCCGCCGCGCAGGGCGCCCTCTACACCGAGGCCCAGAAACGGGAACAGGACGGAACGACCGAGCCACCAATGAGCGATCCCTCAGTGAAAGGAGATGGCTGATGCCCACACCCGACAGGTCCCACGCGCTCGACCATGTCGTGCTCGTGCTGTTCGAGAACCGTTCCTTGGACAACATGCTCGGGCACCTCTACGGCCCCGAGGACGGTAAGAACTTCGACGGGGTCATCGGCAAGAACCTGAGCAACCCCATCCCCGAGTGGGCCGAGCACAGCGCCGAGCGAAACGGTCCCTTACACAGTCGCCACGGACATGGACGCTCCGAACCCCGACTCGGGCGAGGAGTACTACCACACCAACACCCAGCTGTTCAACATCCTCGACGAGCCCAACCGGTTCAAGATCGGCGAGGCCGTGAGCGCGCCGTGGAACGCGCCCCAGACCGGGGCGGTACCGACGATGGACGGGTTCGTGACCGACTACATCAGCACGTTCACCGCGGAGGTAGGGCGCCAGCCGACCTACGAGGAATACGCGCAGATCATGACCGGCTCCACACCCGAGCAGGTGCCGGTCCTGAGCGCGATCGCGAAGGGCTTCGGGGTGTTCGACCACTGGTTCTGCGAGGTGCCTTCACAGAGTTCATGAACCGCTCCTTCTGGACCGCCGCGACGTCGTCGGGGTTCGTGATCAACAGCCCGATGTCGAACTGGACAGTGGCTGTCGGGCAAACCACTCAGAGTGTTGGTGCATCGATTGGTCGTGGGACGCCACCATCAGAACGACCGGCACAAACGCCATCCGCTGGGATGCGGCTCGGACCGGGCCCTGAATTTTGCTCGACTTCTCCCACCCTTGAGTGGTCAACGTATTTCCGCGGATTTATCCGACAGCCACAGGCGCGACGAGCAGGGCGAGCGCCGTCATCGAATCGAGACCTGCATTCGTCGTCGCAGATGACACCCGTCGGCGGTGTGCTCCACACAGAGGCGGCGGAGGCCTGCCTAAGCTCTCATGGGCGCGGACCAGCGAGGTGCGCGCGCAGGAACGCGCCGGCGCCAGTGAGGGCGGCGGCGCCTTCGTCGAGCATCGCGGCGAATCCTTGGAACACGTGCGGGACGCCGGGTGTGACTTCGAGCGTGACGGCGACGTCGGCCGCCGCGGCACGGGAGGCGAGTCTGGTCGCGTCGTCGAGGAGGATCTCGTGTGAGCCGGCCTGGATCAGCAGCGGTGGGAGCCCGGTCAGGTCGGCGAAGATCGGGCTGACGAGGTCCGCCGTTCGGTCGCCGTCGGCGACGTAGTCGACGGCTCGTCGGCGGAGACCTTCGGGGGTGAGGGCGGGATCGACCGCGGCCTTCGCGCTGATGCTGTCCCCGGATAGGGTCAGGTCTGCCCAAGGCGACATCAGCACCGCCCCGGTCGGTTGCGATAGCCCAGCGTGTTTGAGCGCGACCAGAGTGGCGGCGGCTAGGCCCGCACCCGCCGACTCCCCGGCGATCACGATCGAGGACGCGGCGACGCCGCTGTCGAGCAGTCCGCGGTAGGCCGCGACGGCGTCGTCGATCGCGGCGGGATGCGGGTGCTCGGGGGCCAGCCGGTAGTCGATGGTCACCAGCCGGGCTCCGGCGCGACGCGCGAGGTCGGACGCGAGACCGACAGACGAGGCCGCTGTCCCGATTGCGTAAGCCCCGCCGTGCAGATAGAAGATGACACGCTCCGAGTCAGCGCCCGCGATCTCGACGTTGATCACGGGGATCCCGCCGAGCCTCCCGGGGGCTGTCGTGACGTCGGCGGGCACCGGGATCGCCGCCATCATCTCTTCGAAGATGGCCCGCTGCTCAGCGACGTCGCCGCCGAGATCGAGCGGCGCGTCTCGCAGCAGTTGGTCAAGCGCGTCGCGT
>DASXCN010000089.1:0-2562 GCA_036491155.1 Solirubrobacteraceae bacterium
GGTGATGCGGATGAACTCGCGCCGGCGCGAGGTGTTGAAGGTCCGGTAGACGGTGTGAGAGAGCATTACGGGGGCAGCCGCGAAGCAGGGGAGCCGGGATTCGAACCCGGATTCACGGTTTTGGAGACCGTGCGCATAGCCATTAACTCACTCCCCTGTGAGGTCCTGCGATGGTACCGGCCTGTGCCCGTTTTCGAGATTCAGTTCGCGCCCGAACTGGTGCCCGAACTCGCCGCTCGCTTCCCCGCGGTCGACGAGACCGCGGTGGACACCATCGGCGCCGCTGTCCGCGCGCGCGGCTACTACCGGCGCCGCGAGTTTCTCCTCGCGTGCGCCTGGAAGACCCCTCGCAGCGCTCCGAAGGTCGCGCTCAATACCGAGCCAGCGGTCCGCGCCGCCACCCGCCGCGCACTGGCCGACCCCGACGAGGCCGCCCGCATGGCCGCCCTGCTGGCGCTCAACGGCGTTGGGGTCCCCACGGCCTCGACGCTTCTGTACTTCGCCTCCCCCGCCCTGTATCCGATCCTCGACGTCCGAGCTCTGGAGTCGCTGGGGGTCAAGCCGCGCTCGCAGTACCCGATCGCCTTCTGGCTGGGCTACCTGGAGGCCTGCCGCGCCCTGGCGGATCGGTGCGGCGTCTCGCTGCGCACCCTGGACATGGCGCTGTGGCAGTGGTCCAAGGAGCGCTCGCCGGCGGGGAAGGTGTAGTGCGGGCGGAGGGAGTCGAACCCCCACGGGCTTGCGCCCACCGGCACCTAAAGCCGGCGTGTCTACCGTTTCACCACGCCCGCGGCGCGTCGCGAGGATTGTGAGGCACACCGACCGGGAATGCTGTGCGCATGTCGAGCGGCTCCAGAGGGTAAGGTCCGCCCGTGGCGCAGGTGCGCAACATCCGGCCCGGCTACGCGGTCATCCATCCCAATCGGGACAAGGCGATCTGCAAGCTCACCAAGCTCATCGTCGTCGGCCTGCTCATCGCCTCGATCGTGCTGATGATGATCCTGACCATCGGCGGCTGGAGCAAGCTCCAGGGAATGAAGCCGGTCAACTTCATCTGGTCGGCGGTGTACCTGATCCTCGCCTTCTACATCCTGCGCTGGGCCCGCGGGATCCTGCCCATCGCCGCCGCGCTGGCCATCCTGCTGCTGATCATCGCCGCGATCGCCGGTCTCGGGCTGGACGGAACGAGCTGGTTTGACCGCAACCACCACGGCTTCGCCGCGCCCCTGTCGTTGTTCGGCGGCGCTGGGCTGAGCACCGACGTCCTGGGCACGATCACGCTCCTGCTCATCCCGGTGGAGGCCGCCCTCATCGTCTTCGCGATGATCGGCTTTGCCCAGGGCTGGAACGTGGAGCTCGAGGTGCCCGAGGAGGAGGCCCGGCGTCGCGGCTCCAAGCCGATCGCGCGCGGGCCCTCGGCGGCCACGGCGTAGCGCCAGGCACTCATACGGCGGGTGGGATTCGAACCCACACGTCCCGAAGGACAGAGGCTTTTGAGGCCTCCGTGTCTACCGTTCCACCACCGCCGCGGTGGAGGCGAAGTCTAGGGGCGGGCGCCGTCGAGGATCAGGTCCAGCAGCGGATCCATGAGCGCCGGCGCCGCCGCCGCCAGGCCGGCCGGGCCGTCGTCGGCGGCCGTCAATTCGCGGACGGACAGGCCGGCGCGGGAGGCGATGAGCGCGCCCGCGGCGTAGTCCCACAGGTTGACGCCGCGCTCGTAATAGGCGTCGTAGCGTCCGCAGGCCAGCCAGCTGAGGTCCAGCGCGGCCGAGCCGGCCCGGCGGATGTCGCGGACGCGGGGCAGCACGCGGCTCATCACCACAGCCTGCTTGGCCCGGACCGCGGCGTCGTAGGCAAAGCCGGTGGCCACGAGCGCCGTGGCCAGATCCTCGCGTGAGGAGCCCGAGATCGGCCGGCCGTTGAGCGTGGGCGGGCCCGAGCGCGTGGCGGCGAAGGTCTCCTCGCGGACCGGGTCCAGCACCACCCCCACCATCATCCCCTCGCTGTCCTGGCAGGCCACGCTGACTGCGAACTGGGGGATCCCAAAGAGGAAGTTGACGGTGCCGTCGAGGGGGTCGACGATCCAGCGCAGCGCTCCGTCGCCGGTGGCGCCGCCCTCCTCACCGAGGATCGCGTCGGCGGGGCGCCGCTCGCCGAGCACGCGGCGGATCTCGGCCTCGGCAGCCAGGTCGGCCTCGGAGACGGGGTCGGTCGCCGTGCTCTTGGTCCGCACGGCCCGGATATGGCCGCCAAAGCGCGACATCAGTTCTCGCGCCGCGGCGCCCGACGCCTCGTGCGCGATGGCCAGCAGTTCGTCTTCGTAGACGCTCATCTCGAGCCGTTGTACTAGATCCGCGGCGCACGTTCGCGTCTGCCCGGTAATCATCCGCCCCTATGCAGGCTCTGGACACCGCCACCCAGCTGACCCGATTCGAGCGCCGGGGCGCCGGCACCGACGCTGCGCGCCGCGCTGCCATCTGGGTGGCCGGCCAGCTGCGAGGCGGCCGGCGCCGGGCGACCCTGCAGACGTTCTGGTGTCGGCCCAACTGGGCGCTGGCCCAG
>DASXCN010000090.1:0-3590 GCA_036491155.1 Solirubrobacteraceae bacterium
CTGACCCCAAGCGCGAGCCCGTGCCCTCGCGATGACCGACGTACCACAGGTCGCCGAGGCGGCGCCTGACCTCATCGACCCGATCATTGGCTACCGCCAGTGGCGGCTGGTGGGATGCGCGCTGACCTCGCTGTTCAACGACACCCGCTGGGAGCGCGTGCAGCTCAGCGCGCGGTGTGACGGCGGCAACCATCACCCCGAGGTCGTCCCCGATCATGCCTGCAGCTGCGGGATCTACGCCTACTACGACCCGTGCCCGCGCACGGCGTCGGCGGTCACACGAGACCTGGTGGCGGGCGCGGTGGTCATGTGGGGCCGGGTTGAACTGCACGCGACGGGGCTGCGCGCCGAGCACGCGCAGATCGTCGCCCTGGAGTTGCCGCTGTCGCTGGGTCCCAAGCGGCGCAGCATGCTGGAGGTCGCCGAGCACCTCGGCGTGATGGCCGTGCCGCACCGGCAGTTGCGCGCAGCGGCCCGTGAGCACGGCGCGTCCGTGGACCAGTCGCTGCGCCCGCCCCGCGTCCGGGAGCCGGTGGTCGGCTCCTGGCGATGGTCGCTGGTGTCCTGAACGCGCTACTCGCGCCGCTGGGCGTGGCCGCGCAGCGCCGCCATGTCATGGATGACCAGGCTCTGGCGCCCGGTGCTGATGCAGTGCAGTGAACGCAGCGCAGCCAGCGCCTTGACCGTCGCCTCGCGCGAGGCGCCGCACCAACTGGCCAGCTGCTCCTGGGAGAACGGCATCTCCACGGCCACGCCGTCGTCGGTGGTGTGACCGAAGCGCTCGGACAGCTCGAGCAGCCGCTCGGCCACTCGCCCCAGCGTGTCGAGGGTGGCGAACTGCAACCGCTTGCGGTCGGCGTCGCGCAGGCGCGTGGCGAGCACCCCGATCAGCTCGCGGGCGGCGTCGGGGTGCTCCAGGGCCTGCGTGAGGACCGTGCCGGAGGCCACGATCGCCTCCACGTCGGCGACGGCCTGCGCGGTGGCCGAGCGGGCCTCGCCGTCGAGTGTGGAGAGCTCGCCGATGATGTCGCCGCTGCCACGCAGGCCCAGGACGATCTCGCGGCCCTCGGCCGACATGCAGCTGATCATCACCCAGCCACGTTCGATCAGGAACACCCGCTCGGCGCGGTCGCCCTCGGTGAACAGCGCTTGGCCGCGCCGGAAGCGGCGCACATGGCCCTCGCGGCGCAACGTCTCGCTCAGCCCCTCGTGGATCTGCGCTCCGTCCTGCACGCGCACAGTGTGACTGTTTGAACGCCGCCGTGTGTCAAAGGACGCAGAAGCAGTGCGTCAAACGACGCACACGGTGTGTGTCGTGCGACCTAGGCGGCCCGCCGGGCGGCTGGCATCCTTACGTGAGCGCCGGGGGCGCCAGTAATCATGCGTGCTTGCAAGGAAGCGAGGGCAGCAAACTCATGCCGATCACCGAGACGACGCGTCATGTCGACGTGTCACCGCCGTCCAGCTTGAGGACCGAGCTGAACATCGCGGCGGCCGTCGTCGCCGTCGGCCTGTGCCTGCTCATCCTCGCGCTCCTGGCCCACACGCAGTCGCCGCGGGGCGCCCATCATCAGCCCGCGCGCCCCCACGTGCACGCGCCGGCGCGTGCGCTGGTCGCGCCGCGGACCTGAGCGTCGCGTAGACGGCGAGGAGCGCCGTTCCCCGTGACCCCCTCATGTGGATGCGGATCATGCCCTGATCGGTGAGGCTCTGTCAACCGGTGCGACGGGCTCTCTCGATCATTCGTCCATGCTCGTCAACCCTGCGTCCAGGGCGACCGATGGGTCCGCGTGCACGCGGTACGAGATCTGCGCTCGTCGGTCCGCGCCTTCGCGCCCTTCGGCGCGGCGGCCATCCTGGCCTGGACGGTCGCCCTGATCGGCTCGCGGGTGCACTGGGACCAGTACGCGCTCTCCATCGTGCTGGCCCTGCCCGCCGGGGCGCTGGCCATCCGGGCCTCGCGCGATCAGGAGGGGTCGCGGCTCGGGCTGGTTCCCGCGGCTCTGTTGTTCCTCACCGCCGTGGCCTTCCTGCGCAACTCCGTGGGGGGGTCCACCTCGGGCACCAGCGCGCTGGCGATGATCCCGGTGTTCCAAACCGCTCTCTACGGCCGGTCACGCCGTCAGCTCGGCGTGGTGGTGGCCGGGGTGGGGCTGTTCTACCTGCTGCCGATCCTGATCGTCGGGCCGCCGTCCTACCCGCAGAGCCAGTACCGCTCAGCCGTGCTCTCGGTGGCGGTGTCGTCCATCGTCGGCTTTGCCACCCAGCAGCTGGTGGCCAGTGTCCGCCGGCAGGCCAGCCAGGCCCGTGAGCGCGAGCGGATGCTGCAGCAGCTCGGCGACGTGGTGCACCGTCTCTTCGACAGCCCCCACCCGCGGATCGACGTCTGCCAGGCGGCCAGGTCGATCTCGAGCGCGACCGTCGCCCTCCTCTACGAGCCCGCCGTCGACGGCGAGGGCCTGGTCTGCACGGCGGTCACCCAGCGCGAGGGAGCGGCGCTGCGCAAGCGCGCCGGCGCCGGCAGCGCCGTGGAGGAGGCGTTTGCGACCCGGCAACAGGTGCTGGTCACCACCGACGTCGAGGCCCGCGTGGGCAACCGGGCGTCGTGGATCGCCACCGGAAGCCCGCGCTCGGTGCTCTACCAGCCGCTGACCCGGCACGGCATCGCCCAGGGCGTGCTGGTGGTGGGCTGGCCCGACGAGATCCAGGCGGGCGGCGCCCACACCACGATCGCCTCCCTGCTGGCTCACGAAGCGGCGGCGGTCATCGCCCGCGCCGACGTCCTGGACAGCCTGGCCGACGAGGCCCAGACCGATCCGCTGACCGGCCTGCCCAACCGCCGCGCCTGGGACGCCCAGGTCAAGCGGCTGCACGGCGAGGGCGGCGAGTTCGTCATCGCCATGATCGACTTTGACCACTTCAAGCGGTTCAACGACACCTACGGTCACCCCGCCGGCGATCGGCTGCTCAAGGAGACGGCCGCCGCCTGGCGCGACCAGCTGCGCACCGGCGACCTGCTGGCCCGGTTGGGCGGCGAGGAGTTCGGGCTCCTGTTGCGTGACTGCGACCCCGACGTCGCCACCGAGGTGACCGAGCGCCTGCGGCACAGCGTGTCGGACGACTGGACCTGCTCGGCGGGGATCGCCGTCGGGCGCCCGGGCGAGAGCGCCGAGGACATCATCGCCCGGGCCGACGTCGCGCTCTATGAGGCCAAGGCGGCCGGGCGCGACCGGACCCATTTCGCCGCGCTGACCTGAGGCTCGGCGCCGCGCGCGCTACTTCTCCTTGGGTGGCAGCGATCGCGCGAAGTCGACCCCGCGCGCGACCCAGCGCTCCAGCTGGCGCTTGGTCTTGACGCCCTCGGCCTCGACCCGCAACCAGCCGTCCATGGTCCTGCCGCGCATCTCGAACGGGGCGGCGTGCGGCTTGGCCAGCAGCGCTTCGGTCTCCTCGGGCGCGACGCGCAGCAGCAGCCCGCCGCGGCCGCTGGCGCTCACCGACATGTGACCGCCGATGAGGAAGGCCAGGCCGCCGAACATCTTCTGCTCCACCACGCCGGGCTCGCCGGCGACCAGCTCCCGGATGCGGTT
>DASXCN010000091.1:0-14740 GCA_036491155.1 Solirubrobacteraceae bacterium
ACCTCGCAGAACGCTAGCGTGCTCCCGACGCGCGCCACGATGTCCAGCTCACCCCAGCGCGTCCGGTAGTTGCGCTCCACGATCTCATACCCCAGGCGCACCAGGTGCGCCGTGGCCAGCTCCTCGCCGGTGCGACCCAGCTCGTTCTCCAGCTCATTGCCCATGCCAGGGCACGCTACGCGAAAAAACGTGACACGTGTGTGTCGAATTGTGTCTTTTACGTCACAAAACAGCCTGCAAAAGACGCACATTTGGCACACTTCGTCACCCACGCGTCACACCTTTTCCCCTAGCGTTCTTGAGCATGCTCGCCAGGGTCGCGACGTTCGCCATCGACGGGGTCCAGCCCTTCCAGGTGTGGGTGGAGGTGGACATCCGCAGCGGCCTGCCCGCCTTCACCGTCGTCGGGCTCGGCGACACCGCGGTACGCGAGTCGCGCGATCGGATCCGCGCCGCGATCCTCAATTCGGGCTTCAAGTTCCCGGAGGGCCGGATCACCGCCAACCTCGCGCCCGCGTTCATGCGCAAGGCCGGTGGAGGCTTTGACACCGCGCTCGCGCTGGCGGTGCTGGCGGCCAGCGGGCAGGTGCCCGCCCCGGCGCTGGTCGGCTGCGCGGTCTTCGGCGAGCTGTCGCTCGGCGGTGAGCTACGTGACTCGCCCGGGGCTCTGGCGGTGGCCGAGGGCGCGCACCGGTGCGGCTGCACGCGGCTGATCGTGCCGCGCACCCGCGCGCACGAGGCGGCGCTCGTCGAGGGCCTTCGCATCGTGGCGGTGGCCAGCCTGCGGGCCGCCGCGGACGTGCTGGCGGGCGGCGCCACGCCATCCCTCCCCGGGGCGCCGCCCGCCCACGGCGCCAACGGCAATGAGCCGGATCTGTCCGACGTCCGCGGTCACGAGGCGCCGCTGCTCGCGCTCGAGATTGCGGCAGCCGGAGGACACAACCTCCTGCTCGAGGGAGCGCCGGGGACCGGCAAGACGATGCTGGCCCGTCGGCTGCCCACGATCCTGCCGCCGCTCACGCGCACCGAGGCGATCGAGGTCACCCGCATCCACAGCGTCGCCGGCGTCCACTCCGGCGGGCTGATCAGCGCGCGCCCCTTCCGCGCGCCGCACCACACGATCTCTCCGGCGGGCCTCGCCGGAGGGGGCTCGCCGCCGCGACCGGGGGAGGCGACCCTGGCCAACAAGGGCGTCCTGTTCCTGGACGAGCTCTCCGAGTTCCAGCGCTCCAGCCTCGACGCCCTCCGTCAGCCGCTCGAGGACGGCAGCGTGACGATCGTCCGCGGACAGCAGTCGCTCAGCTTCCCGACCGCCTTCATGCTCGTGGCCGCCACCAACCCCTGCCCGTGCGGCTTTGCCGGCGTCGACGATCGCTGTAGTTGCGGCGACGCCGACCTGCGCCGCCACCGCCGTCGCCTCAGCGGACCGCTGCTTGACCGCATGGACCTGCTGGTCGACGTGCGCCGGCCCACCAACGACGAGCTCGGCACGCCTGCGCGCAGCAGTTCGGCGGCCGTGCTGGGCCGCGTCACGGAGGCGCGCGACCGTCAGCGCCATCGGCTCCAGGAACGGGGCGCCTCGTGCAACGGCGAGATGGACACCCGCGCGGTCGAGGCCCTGGTCCGCCTGGAGGGGGCGGCCGAGCGGGAGCTCGCGCACGCCTACCAATACGGCCGGCTCAGCGCCCGCGGGCGTCATCGCGTACTCCGAGTGGCCCAGACGATCGCTGACCTCGCAAGCCGTGACCGGGCGAGCCGCGTCGACCTTCTGCTGGCGCTGAGCCTGCGCCAGCGGACGGGCGCTGAGCTCATGGAGGCGGCAGCCGGATGATTCACGCCGCCGGCATACGGGCGCGCCAGCCGGAATACGTGCCCACCCACCCGCTCAATCAGGGGAGGCGGGACGCCGAGCGGGCGGCGAGCCCGCGGGCGAGTGCAGGCGATCAGCGTGAACGCACCGCGCGCCTGTCCTGACTGCCTGCGCCGGGCGTGGCTGCTGGTGCGGCTGGCAGGCCACCTCGACATGCAGCGCCGGGATGTCGCGGGGCTGTTGGAGCGCGTCGACGCGGACCTCATCGAGGCCGTCGGCGGCAGCCTCGCCGGCGACGTGCAGGCGGAGTGGGAGCGCTTTGATACCTGCGCCTACCGCGAGCGCTGCGACGCGGTGGGTGTGCAGACGCTGTGCCGTTGCGATCCGGCGTACCCCGCACGGCTGCGCGACCTGGACGCCGCGCCCGCCGTCCTACACGTCGCCGGGCGCGTGGAGCGCTTCTTGGAGTTGGTCGCGCGCGACTCGGTGGCGATCGTCGGTGCCCGCCGGGCCTCGCCATACGCGATGGAGAACGCGCGGGCGCTGGCCCGCGGCGTCGCCGATCGTCTCACGGTGATCAGCGGGATGGCCAGCGGCGTCGACACCGCGGCCCACGAGGGCGCGTTGCAGGGACGCGGCGCCACGATCGCTGTGCTGGGCAGCTCCCCGGAGCGTCCCTATCCACCATCCGGGCGCAGGCTGCACCGGGACATCCTCGTCGCCGGGGCGGCGGTCTCAGAGCTAGGACCCGGGGTCCCGGCGCGGCGGTGGATGTTCCCGGCGCGGAACCGCATCATCGCCGCGCTCGCCGACATGACGGTCGTGGTGGCCGCGCGCAAGGGCTCGGGCGCGATGCTGACGATTGCGGAGGCGGAGGCACTGGGACGTGAGCTTGGCGGGGTGCCCGGCCAGGTCACGGCCCCGCTCTCGTGGGGTCCCCACATCGTCGTCAAGCGGGGCGGCCGGCTGGTCAGCGGTCCGGACGATCTGCTGGTCGCGTTCGGCCTGGACGGTGTGCCGCCGGGCTCGGCGCGGGAACGGATCGACGATCCGCAGCTCGCCGGCCTGTTGGACGCACTTGCCGACGGCTATGAGCCCAGCGACGCGTTCGCCCAGGCCGGGCTCGACGCCGAGCGTGGACTGGTGGCGCTGGCCGCGCTGGAGATGAGCGGCTGCGTGCGCCGCCGTGCCGGGGGTCGCTACACGATCGTGCCCTGACGACATACATGCCCGTGCCTCAGGGCGCGGACATCGACTGCCGCGGGTCTGCCGATTAGGCTTGCGCCCGTGAGCGTCGCTGAGCACCGGGCCGCCGACGCGGACCAAGAGCAGCCCGCCGTCGCCGTGCGCGGGGTGGGCGAGTCTCCCGATCTGGCCGAAGGCTGGGCGCCGACGCCCGCGGGCGCGCGGGGGCTTCATCGTGCGGTGGCGTCGCCGGCGGGTGTCCTGGCGCTGCAGCGTGCGGCCGGCAACCGGGCCACCTCGGCAGCGGTACGGCGGCGTCCGGCGCCGCGGCGGATGATGCAGCGTCTCGGATACCCCCTCGGAGTCGCCCTGCCCAAGAGCGCCGAGAAGCCGGAATTCGGGGACCTCGGCAATCAGCGGCGGTATTCGGTGGAGCAGTTCGAGCGCATCTGGGCGGCCCAGTTTCACGCGATGTCGCCGGACGAAAAGGCCAACGTCGACCGCGGCTGCATCGGGATCACGGTCACCAATCTCGGCCTGGCTTCCTCCTCGGACCCCCCGTTGGGGGAGGTGTACGGACGGTTTGACGAGGCCCGGTCCATCGTCGCGCAGCGCAACGCGGGCGCCGGCCCGATCGACCTCTCCAAGCCGATTCACGTGTGGGTGATGTTCGCCATGCTGTTCTGGTCCAACCGCGACCCCGACGAGGACAAGCGGATCAAGCCCAACCCGAAGGCGTTCCGCCCCGACCCGGTCAGCGGCAGGGTCGACATGAGCCCGATCTTCGGCAACCTCGGTGACGCACGCCCCGGATACACCAACTTCGACTTCGGCTTCTGGGATGAGCAGACCCAATGCTTCTGGCACGCCAACCACGGCAAGTACCGGGGCATGAAGACCCCGGAGGAGGTCTACCAGAGCACCCGCGCGAAATTCGCCAACAAGTACTGGGAGAACGGCGAGGAGCACGTCACCTACCCGGACTTCGACCGCGTCGTCTACGGGGTGACACAGACCACGGTGCTGCCTGAGAAGATCATCGTCAGCGCACCTGCTCCCGTCTACTCGCGCCAGGATCAGATCGCCGCGTTCAAGGCGCAGGTGAGCAGAAGCCAATGGCCTGATGCCGTGCAGCGCCTGAACGGCTTCGACGATGCCGACATCAAGCGGCTCGCCCGAGGCCTGACCCACGACGAGCGCGCTGCCCTCGCCTCGGCGGCGCCGGGGGCGATGCCTGGCTACTCGGACCGGGTCACCGATGCGCTCGCGCTCGTCGACGCGGAGCCCGCGCCGCGCCCCGCGCAGCTGAGCGCGCTCGACGCCTCGATCGCGAAGGGGGACTGGCCAGACGTCGCACTTCGTCTCAACGGCCTCGACGATGCGGACATCAAACGGCGGCTGGGCAAGATGACCAAGGCACAGCGCGCTGCCATCGCCGCGGCGGCCCCGGCGGCGATGCCCGGGTGGTCAGATCGTGTTGTCAACGCCGTCGCGGCGATCGACGCCCCCGCCAGGCACTGATGTGGGGTGATCTCGAGTCGCGGGTCGATGAGCGGGTGACCCTGGCCGGGACCGCCCAGAACGCGGCGGCCGGCGCCATCGTCAGCCTCGACGGCCGCCCCGTCTACGTCTCCGACCTGCCGGAATGGCCGCCGGACCTTGTCGGACGCGCCGTCGAGGTGACCGGGACGCTCGTCTTTCGCCCCGCGCCGCCGCCAGAGGGCCCCACCGTTCACCAGCTCAGCGACTCCTACGAGCTGCACGGCGCAGTCTGGAGCGCCACGGGCTGACCGCGCCCCCTGGCCAGGCGGCCCGCAGCACTAAGCTCGGCGCGATGGCCGGCTCGCACTCTGCTCAGACCAGCGCCGGCGCTCTTACCCGCCCACCGTGCGTGCTGTCGATCGCCGGCTCAGACTCCGGGGGCGGCGCCGGCATCCAGGCCGATCTGAAGGCATTCGCCGCCTGCGGGGTGCACGGCATGACCGCGATCACCGCGATCACGGCCCAGAACACGATGGGGGTGAGCGCCGTGGAGGCGATCTCGCCTGAGGTGATCGTGGCCCAGGTCAAGGCCGTGGCCGAGGACATCGGCGTGGACGCGGTCAAAATCGGCATGCTCGGGACGGTGGCGACGATCCAGGCGGTGGCCGAGTCGCTGGACCTGCTGGCGCCGGCAACGCCGGTGGTGCTGGACCCCGTGATGGTGTCCGAATCGGGTGCCGAGCTGCTGGAGGCCTCAGCGCAGGGCGCCCTGCTGGAGCTGCTGTTGCCGCGGGTGCGGGTGATCACGCCCAATCTGCCGGAGGCTCGTGCGCTGGCAGCGGCCGCGCTCGCGTCGGTCCCCGAGGCCGACGAGACAGGCGACGACGCCGCGGCGCTGGCCCGCGTGCTGCACGCGCTCGGGCCCGAGGTCGTGGTGGTGACCGGTGGGCACCGCCACCAGGCCGTCGACGTGTTCTTCGACGGCTCGGAGGTGGTGCAGCTGCCCGGTGAGCGCTACCCCGGCGGGGCGGCGCACGGGTCCGGCTGCACGCACTCGTCGGTGCTGGCGGCCCGGCTTGCGTGGGGCGACGCGCCGCTGGAGGCGGCCCGGACGGCCAAGCGCCTGGCCGCACAGGCGGTGCGCGACGGGCTGGCGGGGGTCGGCGCCGGTGCTGGCCCGGTCAACATCCTGGGCGTGACATAATCCTGACGTGCGTTTTCTGAGGATGAAGCCGGGTCACGGTGAGGTACTGATCGCGGAGGGCGATGTCGAGCTGGCCGAGGACGAGCAGCGTCTCGTCGAGGAGTTTCGCCGCCAGCTGGACGACGGGCTGTGGGCCGCGGTGCCCATGCTCGACGCCGCGGGACGGCGCCAGGCGCATATGGTCAAGACGTTTGACGACGTCCCCCGCGATGCGGACCGCGTGATCTTCTTCCCTCGCGCGGCCGGCGGCCGCTAGTCGGCCACGGGGCCGGGCGACCTGTGGCCTCTTACGTGAGCGAGCGCTGAGATGGTCCTGGCGCTGGTCGCCACCGCGCTGGTCGCCGTCGCGCTGTTGTCCGAGGAACTGATGCCACGCATCGAGGAGATGTGGTCGCGTCATCGTGCGCGGCGCCGGATCGCGCCCGTGATGCCGTATGACCCGGGCCGCGAGCGTCGCGCCGAGGCCCGCGCCCGCGCACTGCTGCGCTCGTGCGTGAACGAGGAGGAGTGGGCGATGTACCGGGACCTGGGCTTCATCCGGGTCTGGGGCAACCAGTCAGACGGCCCCGTCGACGCCGACAGCACCGGCGGGGCGGCCTACGCCTACCTCGTCTACCCGCACCGGGCGATCGTGGCCTATCTGGCCCAGACCCACCGCCTGCTCAACGAGTATTGCGTCGCTTTCCCCGACGAGACCCGTCCCTACGGGAGCGCGCGGCTGCCCGACTCCGACGACGTGCTGGCCAAGTGGATGGCGCTCACCGGCGACGAGCAGCGGCTCATCTCCACGGCCAACATGCACCTGCCCGGCCGCCAGCTGGATCCGGCCAAGGTCAAGCGCGACCTGTGGCGCCTGTCGCAGTGGGAGCGCGCCCGCATGCGCGACGCCGCGCAGCGCAGCCCCACCTCCACGCCGCTCGACACGTCCAACTGACGCCCCGCGCTGCCGTTCTCCTTGCAGATTCACCGCGCGAGGCTGTACACAAGCGCCGAACCGTGCGCTGAGAACGCAACCGAAGTTGCAGAACCGCCTCGGACGCTGCCACCTGCTTGATCGGGCCTCGCTGGTCGTTACCATGCAGTGCAGTGGCAAGCGTTTCGTATCTGCGGGCCCCGGGGACACAAAGGGCATCCAGGAAGAACCGGGGAGGACTCAATGCGGCTCCGCGCGGGCGCAGACCGCTGCGCTATGTCCTGGCCGGGGTCATGCTGGCTGCGGTGGCCGCGGTGGTCGTGGCCGGCATCACGCTGACGTCGGCCAAGGCGAGTCTCAGCAATGACGACCTGGCCCTGGCCAAGATCGGCATGCCGCTGGGCGGCGGCAGCATCCAGAGCATCAGCGTCGTCACCGGTCCCCACAGCCAGCCGGTCCCGGTGAGGATCTCCGGCGGCAAGATCTGGCCCAAGCAGCTCATCGACGCCAATCAGCCCCTGGAGATCCAGGTCACCGTCAAGCGCCCGGGGTGGATCTCGTGGCTGGCCGGCAAGACGCAGAAGCTCGACCTCAAGTTCACCACGCCGGTGGCCAGCCTGCGCTCGCACTACATCACCGTGCGCAACGGCCAGCTCAAGGCGCACTTCAAGGGGCCCATCAGCGCCTACACCTTCGGCGGCTCGCCCGGCCACATGAAGCGCACCGTCCTGGCGCGCCCCGGCGACGTGCTCAGCCTTCCGCACCCGGGCCAGGCCGGCACCGAGTACCTCTCGGCGTCGGTGCGCACGTGGGAGAAGGCCAAGACCGCGGCGATCAGCTACTTCCCGGCGGGCAAGTCGGCCACGGCGGTGGCCAGCCCCTCGCCCGGTGCCACGATCAAGCCCTCGTCGCCGATCACGCTCACCTTCTCAAAGCCCGTGAGCAAGGCCCTGGGCGGCCACATGCCTCCGATCACGCCCACCACCCCAGGCGGCTGGCATCAGATCAACGATCACACCATCCGCTACCAGCCCACCGGCTACGGCTACGGACTCGACGCCAAGGTGCAGATCGCGCTGCCCAACGACGTCCGCCTGCTCAGCGGCCAGAGCAGCACGGCCTCCAACACCGGTACGTGGACGGTTCCCGGCGGCTCGATCGAGCGCCTCCAGCAACTGCTGGCCATCGACGGCTACCTGCCGCTGACCTTCCACTACGCCAGCGGCAAGGGACCCGGGCTGACCGCCGCGGCGCAGGAGACCGCGGCCGTCGACCCCCCGAAGGGCAGCTTCTCCTGGCGCTATCCCAACACGCCGCAGCGGCTGAAGGACATGTGGCAGGTCGGTGCGTCGGGGACGATGATGGAAGGGGCGATCATGGCCTTCGAGAACGACAACGGGATCTACTCCCTGCCCTACGACGGCCCGACGGCAGCCGTGTGGAAGACCCTGATCGCCAACGTGGTGGCCGGCAAGCACGACACGTTCGGGTACAGCTTCGTCGACGTCAGCGTCGGCTCGCAGAGCCTCAACCTGTGGCACAACGGCAAGACGGTCATCGGCGGCACCCCCGTCAACACCGGGATCCCGCAGGCCCCCACTGCCACCGGTACCTACCCCGTGTATGAGCACCTCACCTCGACGACGATGAGCGGGACCAACCCCGACGGCAGCCACTACTCGGACCCCAACATCCCGGACGTCAGCTACTTCAACGGCGGCGACGCGCTGCACGGCTTCACCCGCACCTCCTACGGGTCGCCGCAGAGCCTCGGCTGCGTCGAGATGCCCTACAGCATGGCCGCACAGGTGTTCCCGTACACCCCCGTCGGCCAGCTCGTCGACGTCCACGACTGACGCCCGCGCCCGTCGGCGCCGGCAGGGCTGCCAGGCCGGACGGCGAATAGCCAGGACGCATATGCTCGCGGCCTCCTCCACGACCACCGCACCGTCGGCGCTGACCCCGCAGTGGCTGGCAGCCCTGGACGCCTACGACGCCGACCTGCGCCGCCGCGCGGTCGCCGCCAAGACCCGCCGCGCCTACGCCATCGACACCCACCAGTTCGCGCGTTGGGCCGGCGAGCGCGGTCTGGCCCCGGACGCCGTCGACGTCCGCGCCCTGCGCCGCTTCGTGGCCTCGCTCACCGAAGCCGGGCAGGCGCCCACGACGGTGGCGCGCAAGCTGGCCGCGCTGCGCGGCCTGTTCCGCCACCGGGTCAGCGTCGGTGCCCGCCAGGAGAACCCGGCCGAGCTGCTCAGCTCGCCCAAGCGCTCCCAGCGCCTCCCGCGGGTGCTCAAGCCCGCCGAGGTGGCCGCCCTGCTTGACCGCATCCCGGGCACCGGCCCGCTGGAGCTCCGTGATCGCGCGTTGTTCGAGCTGGCGTATGCCTGCGGTCTGCGGGCCGAGGAGCTCGTCACGCTCGACGTCGCCAGCGTCGACTTCGACTCAGAGACCGTTCGCGTCGAGGGCAAGGGGGACAAGACGCGGCTTGTCCCCGTGGGGGAGCACGCCCTGGCGGCGCTCGAGGGCTACCAGGCGCGCGCCCGGCCGGCGCTCAGCGTCGACGACGGCCAGGCGCTGTTTCTCTCGAAGTCCGGCCGGCGGCTCGGAACCTCGGATATCCGGCGGCGCCTGCGCACCTGGGCTCGGCTCGCCGCCCGCGGCGCTCCGGCGCTCGGCGATGCCCATCCGCACGCGCTGCGCCACTCGTTTGCCACCCATCTGCTGGAGGGCGGCGCCGACCTGAGGGCGATCCAGGAGCTGCTCGGCCACGCCAGCATCTCCACGACCCAGGTCTACACTCGGGTAGAGTCGGCCCGACTCCGGCAGGCATACGTAAGCTCGCATCCGCGCGCTTAGCACTGAGGACTGGAGCAAGGGAACTGGAAACCAACGTCAAAGCGATCGAGCTCCAGGAGCTCTGGCGGCGCTACAAGGCCACCGCCGACGAGCGCGCCCGTGAACGCTTGGTCGTCGCCTACTCACCGCTGGTCAAGTACGTAGCCGGCCGGATGGGCTCCGGCCTGCCGGCGCACGTGGAGGAGGCCGACCTCATCTCCTACGGCCTGGGCGGGCTGATCTCGGCCATCGAGCGCTTCGATCTCACTCGCGAGATCAAGTTCGAGACCTACGCGATCACCCGGATCCGCGGCGCCATCATCGACGAGCTGCGCACCCTGGACTGGGTGCCGCGCTCGGTCCGCGCCCGCGCCCGGCTGTTTGAGCGGGCGAACATGAAGCTGGAAGCCAAGCTTCAGCGGGCGCCGACCGACGAGGAGATGGCCAACGAGCTGGAGGTCACCGTCGAGGAGTTCCAGGAGCAGCTCAACCAGATCTCCAACTCGACGATCGTCGCCCTCGACGAGCTGTGGAGCGTGTCGGACGCCTCAGGCGACCAGGTTTCGCTCCTGGACACCCTGCCCGACCGCGGTGCTCCTGACCCGCAGATCCTCGTCGACGAGTCAGAACTGCGCGACCGGATCGCCGACGCCATCGCCGCGCTGCCCGAGCGCGAGAAGCTCGTCGTGGCCCTCTACTACTACGAGAACCTGACCCTGCGAGAGATCGGCGAGGTCCTCGGGGTCACCGAGTCGCGAGTGTCACAGCTGCACACCAAGGCGGTGCTGCGGTTGCGCTCCAAACTCGCCGGCGAGCTGGAGTAGAAGACCGGCGCGCATGCGCCCGCGGCCGGTGGGTGCATGCACCCACCGCAGCGTCCGCAGCCGGATGACTCCAGCGCAGCCCATCGGGCGAGCTGGACGCAGAGCGGGCTGCGCTCCAGGCGCGGACCCACCATGTTCACAATCGGTAATGTCGACTCTCCGGCGCTTCGTTTCGAGTGAGAGGAGACATGCCATGCACAAGGCCGCGGATCGCATCCGCAACGTGGCCCTCGTCGGCCACCGCGGCAGTGGTAAGACGTCGCTACACGAGGCGCTGCTGTTCGAGGCAGGCGTCGTCAACCGGCTCGGAAGCGTCGTCGAGGGAACCACGGTCTCGGATACCGATCCGGACGAGAAGGCTCGTCAGATGTCCATCTCCCTGGCGCTCAGCTCCTTCGAATGGCAGGAGCGCAAGGTCAATCTCATCGACACCCCCGGGGACTCAAGCTTCGTCGCCGATGCACTGGGCGCGCTGCGCGTGTGCGAGGCCGCCGTTTTCGTCGTCAACGCCGTGATGGGCGTGGAGGTCCACACCAGCCGGCTGTGGCAGCGAGCGGCCGAGCTCGACCTGGCGCGACTGGTCTTCGTCAACATGCTCGACCGCGAACGGGCCGACTTCTTCCGCTCGCTGGACTCGCTGAAGTCCACGTTCGGCCAGCACGTGGTGGCCACCGAGATCCCGATCGGCTCAGAGCACGAGGTCTCCGGCGTGATCGACCTCATCGACATGAAGGCCTACCAGTACGAGAATTCGTCCCCGCCCTCCCGGGAGAACTGTCAGGAGATCCCGATCCCCGACAACCTGGTCCAGCAGGCCCAGGAGTACCGCGAGCGCCTGATGGACGAGGTCTCAGAGACCTCCGACGCCCTCATGGAGCGCTACCTGGAGGGGGAGGAGATCTCCCACGAGGAGATCGTCACCGCGCTCAAGGACGGCACCAACCACGGCTCTCTGTTCCCGGTCACGTGTGGCGTCGCCACGCGCAACCTGGCCACCAACCGCCTGCTCGACGCGATCGTCGAGGACCTGCCCTCTCCGGTCAAGCACGGCGGGCTGGAGGTGGGCGAGGTCACGCTGGAGCCCGCGGAGGACAAGGAGCTGTTCGCCTACGTCTTCAAGACCCGCGCCGACCCGTTTGCCGGGCGCATCAACATGTTCCGCGTCTATCAGGGCACGATGGATCACGACACCCAGGTGCTGAACACCACCACCCACAACAAGGAGCGGATCGGCCAGCTGGTCACCTTCGAGGGGGCCCAGCAAGGCCACGCCGACGAGTTCGGGCCCGGTGACATCGGCGCGGTGGCCAAGCTCAAGGAGACGCGCGCCGGCGACTGGCTGGCCGCGCGTGACGAGCCGATCACGATGCCGTCCATCAAGCTGCCCGCTCCGGTCATGGCCTTCGCCATCGCGGGCGCGTCAGCCGGAGGCGACGAGGAGAAGGTGTACTCGTCGCTGCGACGCCTCCAGGAGGAGGACCCCACGATCGACTTTCACCGCGACCCGCAGACCGGCGAGCAGATCCTGGCCGGGCTCTCGCAGGTCCATGTCGAGGTGATCGTGGAGCGTCTGAAGTCGCGCTTCGGCGCCGAGGTGACGCTCAAGCCGCCGCGGGTTCCCTACCAGGAGACGATCCGTCGGCCGGCCAAGGCGCATGGCCGCCACAAGAAGCAGACCGGCGGGCGCGGCCAGTTCGGCGACTGCCACATCGAGATCGAGCCGTTGGCGGACGCCGACTTCGAGTTCGTCGACGCGATCAAGGGCGGGGTCATCCCGTCGGGCTTCATCCCCGCGGTGGAGAAGGGAGTGCAAGACGCCATGCAGGCGGGAGCCGTGGCCGGCTACCCGGTCAAGGGGGTGCGCGTGCGCGTCTATGACGGCTCCTACCACACCGTGGACTCCTCGGAGATGGCCTTCAAGGTGGCGGGGTCCCAGGCCATGAAGCAGGCGCTCGAGCTGGCCGGATCGGTGCTGCTGGAGCCGATCATGACGGTCACCGTCAACGCCCCGGAGGACACCGTCGGCGACGTGATCGGGGACCTCAACTCCCGGCGCGGACGGCCCTTGGGCATGGAACCGGTGGGCGCCGGGATGACCGAGATCAAGGCCGAGGTCCCGATGGCCGAGATGCTCTCCTACGCCCCCGACCTGCGCGGGATCACCGGCGGCCAGGGCGAGTTCACCATGGAGTTCGAGCGCTACGAGGAGGTCCCGAGCCACCTCGCCGGCAAGGTGGTGGAGAAGGCCCGCGCCGAGCACGAGGCGGTCAAGGCATAGGCCGTCCGGGCAGCGTGCTAATCCGGACCCGTAGTAGGCTCACAAGTTCGTGAGTACCAGGGCAATTCGCACCTCGACCACTCAAGCGGCCTGCGAAGTGTGCGGGCGGACGCTGCTGCGCGGTGAGCGCGCGGAGATCTACCTGAGCGGCGGCGTGCGTCGTTCGGTGTGCGAGCTGTGCACGTCCCGGGCCCTGCATGGAGGCTGGGTCCGCGAGGGCGAGGTGCCCGAGTACGACGAGTCCAGCGCCCGCCCGGATCGGCGCCGCTCGCTGTTCGGGCGCCGCCGCAAGCGCGAGAACCGCAGGGTGCGCGAGGACCCGTCCGTGGAGGACCTGCCCGCCGAGGAGCCGATGTTCGAGGAGCAGGCGCCTGCGCCTGCGCAGCCCCCGCCCGCGGCTCGGCCCGCCCGACGCGCTGAGCCCTCCTCGCCGTCCCGGCCGTCCCCGGTGAATCCAGCTGCGCCCGCGCGCGCCTCCAAGCTGGCCGGAGCGCGCCGCGAGCCGCGCCACGTCCGCGCGGTCCCCACCAGCATCGAGCACAAGATCTCCTCGGCGATATCGCTGTTCAACGATTCCGAGCATCCGCGCACGGTGGCGGGAATCGCCCGGTCGCTGGGGCTGCCGGACGTCTCGGTGCACCCCTCCGACGTCAACGGCAGCATCGTGCACGTCATCGTCTCCTGGGAGCTGTGCTGGTATCGCTACGAGGTCGACCTGCGTGACGAGGTGCCCACGGTCCGCGGCGGCGATCGCGGCTATGAGCTGTCCGAGCTGGCCGAGATCGAACGCCAGAACAACGCGATTGCCGACGAGCGCGGCCGGCTGCGTCTCGGCGACTGAACGCTCAGCTGAACGCTTGACCCGCTTTCTAGACGGACGTTCGATGGCGAACAAGTGTGAGGGCTGGGTAGCATCCCGGGCGTGATCTACTGCGTCGTACCCGAGGCCCTCGCCGACGAGCTCTTTCCCAAGCTGGAGAGCTACTACGCCGACGACCCGCACGTCACGGTGATCGTCGACCGCCGCAAGTCCAGTCGTCGTGAGAACGGCGGCACCGGCGGCGGGCTGCGCGAAGTGAGAGATCGCCGGCGCCCGCGCGTCACCGGCGAGCTGCCCGAGCTCGCGAGCGATTGAGCTCTCCGGGCGCGCAGACCGCCACCAGGGTGGTCGTGCACGTGGACGGCGGCGCCCGGGGCAACCCCGGACCGGCGGCCGTGGGCGTGGTCGTCTCGGCGCCCGGCGGCGAGGTCCTGGACGAGTACGCCGAGAGCATCGGCGTGGCCACCAACAACGTGGCCGAGTATCAGGCGCTCCTGCGCGGCGTCGAGCGGGCCCGGGCGCTGGGAGCCCGAGAGGCGGAGTTCGTCAACGACTCCGAGCTCGTGGCCAAGCAGATCAACGGCGACTACAAGGTCAAGCACCCCGCGATGCGGCCGCTATACGAGCAGGCCATCGTCGCGCTGCGCGCCTTCGATCGCTGGAGCATCCGCAGCGTGCCCCGGGCCCAGAACGCGCGCGCGGACGCGCTGGTCAACGACGCGCTGGACGGTCTGCGCTAGCTACGCCGTGAAGCGGTCGTAGTTCAGGCGCATCATCGCGATCACGTCCTCGACGTCAGCCTGGGTCTCGATCCGGCGCGCCGCGGGACCGACGCGGCCCGGGAACACGGGATGCTCGACGATCCTGCCGGCGTCGTGCAGCTCCTGCCAGACGGACTTGGGAAAGAAGAAGTGCGCGGCATGGTCGCCGTGCAGGTGGCCGACCTCATGGCGTCCAAGCTTGAGTGCCCACTCTCCGCGGCGGCCGTAGCCGGCCTCGACGCCGGGCCACGCGGTGACTTCTTCGGTGATCTGGACGCTGGCGGTGGGGGTCTCGATGGGGGTGGTCATTGGTTGCTCCCTGCGTGAGTGGTTTCTCAGGCTTGTCATGGTGGCGCCGCGCCGGGCCCGATTACCAGGGGTAATTGGTCCTAGGTCCATCGACCGGCCGCCCGCGCCGGTCCGGGGGCCGAGCCGCAAGCGGCGTGCGCTCGATAACCTTGTGCGCGTGACTGATTCCCTGCTCGAGCTGAGCGCTCGGCTGAACGAGACGGCGGGTCTGCTGCGCGCCGGCGAACTGGAGCCGGAGGCCACGCTCGCGCTGATCGAAGAGTGCGCTCAGTTGGCGTCGGAGGCGAGCGCCGAGGTCGACCAGCGTGTGCGTGCG
>DASXCN010000092.1:0-2029 GCA_036491155.1 Solirubrobacteraceae bacterium
ACGCTGGTGGCGCGCGGAGCGCCGGCGGAGGAAGTGTTCAGCGCGGTTACCGAGGAGGCCGGGCAGCTGCTTCAGGCCGACCAGACGACGATGAGCCGCTACGAGTCCGACGATACGGCGACCATCCTCGCTGGGTGGAGCAAGACCGGCGACGAGCTTCCCATTGGCGCGCGGCCCAGGCTCGGCGGGGAGAACCTGCTGACGATCATCTCGCAGACCCGCCGGCCGGCCCGGATCGGCAGCACCGCGCACGCCTCCGGCGATGCGATCGCGGTCATCCGGCCAACGGGTCTGCGTTCCGGGGTCGGGACGCCGATCATCGTCCAGGACCGCCTGTGGGGCGTCATGATCGCCAACTCGACCGATGAGCAGGCGCTCGCCCCCGACACCGAGGCGCGCCTGGCCTCGTTCACCGACCTGGTGGCGATGGCGATCGCGAACGAGGAGCACCTCGCGCAGCTCACGGCCTCCCGGGCGCGCGTTGTGGCCACGGCGGACGAAACCCGCCGGCGCATCGAGCGTGACCTGCACGATGGCGCGCAGCAGCGGCTGGTCTCACTCAGGCTCGCACTGCGAGCCGCGCAGACGATCGTTCCACCGCACCTCGGTGACCTGGAGGATGAGCTGGCGGAGGTGGCCGACGGGCTGGAGGGCGCACTGGATGAGCTCCGGGAGATGGCGCGCGGCATCCATCCCGCGATCCTGGCCAAGGGCGGCCTCACCCCGGCGCTGAAGACGCTCGCCCGCCGCTGGACCGTTCCGGTCAAGCTCGATGTGCGGGTGGTGGCGCGGCTGCCCGAACGAGTCGAGGTCGCCACCTATTACGTCGTCTCAGAAGCACTCACCAATGCAGCCAAGCATTCGCGGGCTTCGCTCGTAAATGTTGAGGTGGAGACGGTCGAGGGTGCCGTCCGGGTCTGCGTCCGCGACGACGGGGTGGGCGGAGCAGATCCGATCCGGGGCTCCGGGCTCGTCGGGCTGAAAGACCGCGTCGAGGCGCTCGGCGGTGCCATCACCATCCACAGCCCGCCAGGGTCGGGCACCACCCTACGCGTCGAGCTTCCACTCAGCGGCTGAGGCCAGCGGCCTGAGCGTCCCGCACCCGCCAGCACCGGCCGCCCCGCGGTCACTAAGGTGGCAGGGACAAACGGGAGGATGAATGTCGGTGACACCAGAGCCGGAACACATGAGCAACCGGCACCGCACCACGCTGCGCAGGATCTTCGAGCATCCGGTCAGCCACAACATCGAGTGGCGGGAGGTCGTGTCGCTGCTCGACGCGGTCGCCACCACGGTGGAGCAGCACGGCGGCAAGCTCGACGTGACGATCGGGACCCAGAAGGAGTTCATCGAGCAACCCCGCGGCAAGGACATCGACGAGCAGACCGTCCTCGACCTGCGCCGGATGCTCAGCAGCGCCGGCTTCGAGCCGGGCCAGGCCTAGGCGGTCCCGGGCCCCGGGTCAGCCGCGGATCTGCTCGCGCACGGAGGCGGTGATCTGGTCGGCCCGGCTGATGATGTCGTCCGCCTTCCCGGTCTCGGCGATCATTTCCAGGCTGGCCCGCTCGTCGGAGATGGACGCCAGGTTGATTTCCACGTTGACCCGGGCCGTGGACGCGGCGGCCCGGGCGCTCTCGGCTGCGGCGGCCACGTCGCTGATGACGTTGCGGTTGCCGATCACGGCCAGCGCCTCGGCGAGGTCGACCACCATCCCGGCCAGGCTGATGACCTGGGCCGGCGGCCAGGCGGCGTTGGAGAGAGCCTGGGCGACAGCTGACGCCCGGGCGGCCTTCTCCTCCTCTGTGGACCGGGGCAGCCGGTAGGCGTCGGCGACGGCCAGGAACGCGTCCGCGTCCGCGTCGGCCAGCCGCAGCGCGATGCCCCGCAGCTCGTCCACCTCGCTGATGATCCGGCCTATGGTCACCTGGTGCTCGGCGTACTTCTCGCCGGTGGTGTACCGGGCCACCATGCCGAGCAGCGCCGCGCCCTGGGCGGCGAGCAGCGCCGCCGCGGCGCCGCCGCCGGGGGC
>DASXCN010000093.1:0-4794 GCA_036491155.1 Solirubrobacteraceae bacterium
CGACCACCACATCAAAGCTGATCAGCTGCTCAGGCTGCCCATCTAGCTCGGCCATCTCACCCCTATGTTGTCCATCTCACCCCTACTATCGCAATGTCGTCCTGGGACGCGCCGTCCGCCATCTCGTTCACGAGCGTCCCCAATAGCTCTGCCAGACCTACATCATGGCTGGTCGCCGCGGCGCGCAGCCGGTCAAGGCCCTGGTCGAGGTTCTCTCCCCGACGTTCCACCAGCCCGTCGGTGAAGGCGACGACCGTCGCCGCCGGAGGAACGGTTACGGTCGTCGCGCGGTACACCGTGCCCTTCTGCACTCCGATGGGCAGGCCGACTTCCGTCTTTGCGTAGTGGCTGTCCCCGTTTGAGAGCACCAGCGGCGGCAGATGCCCGGCGCTGGTGATGTTCAGCTGCCGCGCTCCCATGTCGACGGTGGCGCACAGCACCGTGGCCAGTTGTCCGCTCTCGGACACGTTGACCAACCGGCTGGTCTTGGTGAGGATCTCCGCCGGACCGTCGCCCTGGGCCGCGTAGGCACGGATCGCGTAGCGCAGCTCCGCCATCGTGGTCGCCGCGGCCAGGCCCCGGCCCGAGACGTCGCCCACCACGAGCAGCAGCCGCCGCCCGTCGAGGTCAATCACGTCGTACCAGTCCCCGCCGATGTCGACGCCCTCCTCGCCGGCCTCATAACGGGCGCTGGCCTGGATGCCGGGGAGCTGGGGCAGCACGTCGGGCAGCAGCGCATGCTGCAACGTCTGCGCGATCCCGCGCTGCTCTGCGTACAGGCGCTCGTTCTCGTTGGCGGTCACCTCGAGAACCCCGGCGAGGTTCTCCGCGCGGCGGCGGCGCTGGGTGAGGCGCAGCGTCATGAAGGCCGCCGCGACCGCCAGCACCGTGCCGAGTACGGCGATGATCCACGGCAGGTTCTTGGGCAGCGAGCCGGCCAGCGGGACGCGGGAGGACATCGCCAGCGTGAGCGCGTTGTTGCCGTAGGGCACGGTCTGGGCGTTGGACGGGGACGGCAGCGGCAGGCGGGCGAGGTCGGTGACCAGCAGGGACTGCGGGGTCTGTTTGCTGCCGAGGTAGATGGCGTAGTCCAGGCCCCCGAACTGGTTGGTGCTCGCCAGGCGCGAACGGCGGCCGGCGGGCAGCGGCCGCTCGCCGTAGACGACGTAGCCGCCGGACTCGGTGGAGTTGGCGTAGGCATAGCCCAGCCGCGGGTCCGGTGCCTGGAGCAGCCCGATCACGTTCGCGATGGGCTTGCGACCCGTGGCGGCCAGGAACGCGGCAGGGTTGTCGTGCGACGTGATGAGTTTGGGCTGCGCTCCCACCACGGCCACCGGTCCCTGGCCCAGCGCGCCCAGCTTCCACAGCGACAGGGAGAGGAACTGATTGGGCTGGGACCCCACCTGCGGGCCGGCCAGACGCTTGAATCGCTCCACGCTGCCGTTGGTGAAGTTGGCCTGCTCGACCGCCGACGCCAGCGTGGCGGTCGTCGCCGGTACCGACTCGCCGAGCAGCGCCGCGGCGTCGCGAACGCGGAGGTTGAGCAGCCGCTTCTCGTTGGAGACGTACTGCGCGTGTGAGACAAGGACGAACGTCAGCGTCACCAGCAGGCCGATTATCAGCGTGGCCACCGGCAGCCAGTAGAGGTCGTCAGAGCGCCGCCGCGGCTCGGTCGCCGCGTCGTCGGCCTGGGCCGCCTCACCCCCGCGACTAGTCGCTGGCGGCCGCTGCACTGACTCGACTGAATTCAACAGCTGCCTCTCTGGCTTCGTTCGGCGTATCGGAGAAACGCCTCCCGCAGCGCGCCACAGTCTCGCATACGCCCGCTTTCCGGGGAAGTGTGCGAGAGCTTTCCGACGCGCTGGCGACGTGCAACCACTCGGGACCTGTCAGACCGAGGTCATGGGACGGCGAAGACGCGACGCGCCTCCGCGGCCGGGGCCTGCGCGTCGCAGCCGTCGAGATGGTCGTTGACGAGGCCCATCGCCTGCATGAAGGCGTACACGGTGGTGGGGCCCACGAACCGCCACCCCCGGCGCTTGAGATCCTTGGCCAGCGCGCGCGAGTCCTCGGTGTGCACCAGCTCGGCCAGCGCGGCGCGGTCCAGCCCGTCAGTCCGCCCTGCCGGGACGTAGGTCCAGATGTAGTGCGCCAGCGAGCCCTCCGCAGCGACGAGCTCGACCGCCCGCTGGGCGTTGTTGATCACCGCTTCGATCTTGCCGCGATGACGCACGATGCCCGCGTCGTCGAGCAGCCGAGCGACGTCGGCGTCCCCGAACCGCGCCACCTTGTTGAAGTCAAACCCGGCGAAGGCCGCGCGGAACGCCTCGCGCTTGCGCAGGATGGTCAGCCACGACAGACCGGCCTGGAACCCCTCGAGGCTGAGCTTCTCGAACAGCCGCACGTCGTCGGCGACGGGGAACCCCCACTCGGTGTCGTGGTAGGCGCGGTATTCGGGCGCTGAGTCGCCCCACCAGCAGCGCGCCACCCCATCGTCGCCGACCGCGATCCCATCGTGTGCCATGTCGGTAAGTGTGATCGTTGGTGCGGCGGGCGCGCCCAGCCGCCCACCTAGACTCCCAGGGCGTGAGCTTTCTGCGTGGCATCGACGGCTCCGCCCACAACACCACCGGGACCACCGCACGGTGGGTCCGACCGGGTGATCACCGCCGCCGCGACGCCCGCTCGGCGCAGCTGTGCGAGGCGACGCTCGCCTGCGCGCGCTGCGACGCGCCCGTCGCCGCCGGCGCGGATGGGCTCTCGCTGACCCAGCCGCTCGTGTGCCCGTTTTGCGATCACCGGGCGCCGGTCCGCGACTTCTTGTCGCTGGCGCTGCCGACGCGCCCGGCGCGCGTGGTGGTCCGCATCAGCCACCCGGGCTGACCGACGCGCCCGGCGCGCGTGGTGGTCCGCATCAGCCACCCGGGCTGACCGTCGCCCGCCGGCCGGTGGGGCCGCCCGGCGCCCGCCGTGCAGCGTTCAGGATTCCGGTGCGGTAGCCGATGGCTGGGATATGCCTTCCTTCTCCCTGCGCGCCGCTCGCGCCGTCCTGACCGCGGCCACCCTTGCCGCCGTGCTCCTCGGCGCGGCCGCCGGCGCCCGTGCCGCCACGCCCTACCGCAACCCGTTCACCGGTGAGCAGCCCTACGTCGGGCGCACCGACATGGGGGTCGACCTCTGCCTCTCCCCCGGCGACCCCATCCGCGCCGTCGGCGACGGGGTGGTGACCGGGATCATCCGCAACTGGGACGAACGCGAGCCCTACGTCTGGTATGAGCTGACCAGTGGCCCCTCTGCCGGCCGCTACGTGTACGTCGCCGAGCAGATCACGGGCCTGCCCCAGATCGGCCAGACCCTCCGCGCCGGCGACGTCGTCGCGCGCTACGCCGAGAAGGGCACCTGCATCGAGACCGGCTGGAGCGCCGCCGACGGCGAGACGCAGGCCCAGGCCACCACCGGCTACACCGAGGGCGACGTCACCGTGGCCGGGGTCTCCTTCGCGCGCCTGCTCATCTCACTTGGGGTCCAGGGCGTGTTCGACCTCGTCCCCGCCCACGCCACCCGGGTCAAGCCGGGCCACAAGCGCCACCCGCATTAGGTCTGGGCGGGCAGCAGCGTCACCCTCGCGCTCCGGCGCGGCATGGTGACGAGGGTGCGCCGGCGCGACGGCTCGCCGCCCGAATCCTCGCGCGCGAACGTGAGGTGCCGGAGGATGGTCTGGAGGATGAGCCGCGCCTCTGTGAGCGCGCAGCCGGCCCCGATGCAGCGGTGCACGCCGCCGCCGAACGGGATCCATGTGTACGTCCCCGGGCGGTTCTGGAGAAACCGCTCGGGCCGGAAGAGCCGCGGCTCCGGGTACAGGTCGGCCCGGTGGTGCATCCGCTCGATGTCGGCGGCGATCATCGCCCCGGCCGGAACGCGAAGATCGCCGAGGTCGAAGTCCTGCGCGGCGTAACGCAGCGTCACCGGCACCGGCGGGCGCATGCGCAGCGTCTCCTGTACGGCGGCGACGAGGTACCGCGTGTCGTCCTCCCGCACGGCACGCTCGCACCCGGCCAGCGCCTCCGGATGGCGCGCCAGGCGCTCGGCGAGCCACGCGAGCGTCGTGGCCGTCGTGGCCCAGCCCGCCACCACCAGCACATGCAGCGCGGAGACGATCTCGTCGTCGGACATGGCGCCCTCGTCGTCGGCCAGGAAGCGCCCGAGGCAGTCTCGGCGAGCCGCGTCCGCCGGCGCCGCACGGCGCTCGGCGATCTCCTCGCGCGCGATGGCGGCGATCTCGGCGTGGATGGCGTGCATCCGCGGATACGGCGCCCACCGGCCGCGCATGACGATCGCCGCCGCGAACCGCCCGGCGAGCTCCCGCGAATTCAGTGCCGCATCCAGGCGATCCAGCGCCGCGGCCAGACGTCCGGCGCGGCCGGCCTGAGTGACGCCGAACACCGTGGTGGCGATGACGTCGCGGGCCAGTTGATGGGTGAGGTCGGCGAACGCCACGGGCCGGCCCACCGGCCACTGCGCGATGTGGCGCTCGCTGACGCCGACGATCCCCTCCTCATAGCCCTTGAGCGCCTCGCCGTGGAAGGCGGCCGTGAGCCGGCGGCGGAAGCGCGTGTGATCCTCGCCGTCGAGCGACGCGATCGCGTCGTGGCCGAACATCGCCTCGTGCGGCGCGAATCGCCTCAGCCCCTCGCCGAAGAGCAGCGCCCCGTCCCGCTCAGTGAATACCGCCCGGCAATCCTCGGGTGAGCAGGTCAACAGCACCGGCGGGGCCAGCGGCAGCTTCAGCAGGTA